>DASUTZ010000051.1:0-8034 GCA_036374295.1 Actinomycetota bacterium | reverse complement strand
GGGGAGCCGTGGCCGGCGCCCGGGAAGCCGTTCTTCTTCCGGGCGCCGGCCACGGCGGTCGAGACCCTGGTGGACCTGGGCGTGGACGCCGTGACGCTGGCCAACAACCATGCGCTCGACTTCGGCGAGGTGGCCCTGCTCGACACGATGGATCTCCTGGACGAAGGGGGGATCGCGCACGTGGGAGCGGGGCGCGACGTCGACGCCGCCCGGTCCCCGGTCCTGCTGACGGCGAAGGGCTTCCGGCTGCGGGTGATCGGCGTGACGGACCACCCCGAGGACTTCGCGGCGTCGGGGCGTCGCGCCGGCGTCGCGCTGGACGCGCTCGCCGGCGCGCCGCCCCCCTGGCTGGCCGACGCGATCGCCGCCCCCGGCGCGGACGCGGTGCTGGTCACGCCCCACTGGGGACCCAACATGACCCCCGAGCCGATCCCCCGGGTACGGGCCGCCGCGGAGGCCCTCGTCGATGCGGGCGCCACCGTTGTGGCCGGCCATTCGGCCCACGTCTTCCACGGCGTCGGGGGCAGGGTCCTGTTCGACCTCGGAGACTTCCTCGACGACTACGCCGTGGATCCCGACCTGCGCAACGATCTCGGGCTCCTGTGGCTCGTGACCGTGGACGAGACCGGACCCGGGCGGATCGAGGCGATCCCCCTCGGCCTCGACTTCTGCTTCACGCGCCTCGCCGACCCCGAGGAGGCCGCATGGATCGGGAGGCGCTTCCGCGAGGCCTGCTCGGCCTTCGCCACCCAGGTGGCCGAGGAGGACGGCCGGCTGGCCGTCAGCCCGCGGTGATCAGCACGATCCCTAGTCCCGCCGCGGCCAGCCCAAGGACCTGCGTCCGGTGCAGGCGCTCCTTCAGGATCGCTCGCGCCATGAGGACCGTGGCCGCCGGGTACAGTGCCGCGAGCACGGCCACCACGGAGAGCAGGCCCCGCTGTGTCCCGAGCAGGTAGAGGAGGTTCGCCGTCACGTCGAGCACGCCAGCGGCGACGAGGATCCCGAGCGCTCGCCGACCCGGCCTCGCGAAGCTGCCCGTGGCCAGCGCGATCGCGCTGAGCATCAGCACCGAGGCCACGCGCAGGGAGAGCAGGGGCCAGTAGGTGGAGGCGTCGCCGGCCTGGGCGAAGAGCACGAAGAACGTCCCGAACCCGAGGCCCGCCAGAAGGCCCTCGGGCAGCCCGCTCCGGAGCAGGGAGTCTCCGTCCGCTCGCCCCTCGACTCCGGGGTGCCAGGACACGAGCGCCAGCGCCGCCAGCGCGATCACGACCCCGGCCAGCGTCAGCGCCCCCACCGGATCCCCGATCGCCAGATCGAAAGCGACCGGCACGACCGCGCCGATCACGGCCGACACGGGCGCCACCACGGCCATCCGGCCCCGTCCCAGGCCCCGGTACAGGTTCAGCAGCCCGAACCCGCCGGCCATCCCCGCGAGCGCGCCCCACAGCACCGCCCCGCTCGTCATGGTCTCGTGGCGGAACAGCGGGAGCAGGAGGAGGAGCGAGGCCAGGCCGATCGCCTGCGAGATGACGACGGCCAGCGTGGCCCGCACCCAGCGGGAGGCGAAGCCGCCGAAGAAGTCGGCCACGCCCCAGGCCGCCGCCGCCCCGAGCCCCAGCAGGATGGCCACCCGTCAGCTCCTGGGATCCCCGCCCCACGCCGTGTCGGCGTCCTGCGGGTCCATCCGATGCAGCAGCATGTCGATCGCCGCCCAGAGCGTCTTGGAGAACGGATAGAAGAGGGCGGGGACGATCGCCAGCACGACGAGCGAGCCGATCGTCGCCACCCGCGCGTTGAGGTCGGGATACGAGACGACGATCCAGATCGCTAGGAGCGCGATCAGCGTCAGCCCGGTGACTCCGTAGTTGAGCGAGAGCGACCCGAGGAAGGCTCCCTCCTCGCGCTCGAAGCGCAGGCCGCAGCGGGGGCAGGCCTCGACCATCGTGAACCAGCGGCGGAAGAGCCCGCCCCGGCCGCAGCGGGGGCATCGCCGGAGGAGGGCGCGGCCGACCATCCGGCCGATCCCGGGACGAGCGACCCTCACTTCGTCTTCCGTGAGGACCGGGTCCCCGTCCGCTTGGTGCCGGCCCGCCTGCCGTTCCCCGATCGTCGTCCGTTCCCGCGACCGCCTCCCGAGGCCCGGCGCTGCCCGTTCCCCAGCTCGCCGAGGTCGGGGAGGGTTACGTCGGGGGCGCGGTGCTCCTTGTGTGCCAGCACCGCCGCCTTGTGGTAGGTCTCGGCCGCCCGCCGGAACGCCGCGGTCCCGTACGGCCGCCCGTCGACGATCGGCCCCTCCTCTCCGTCCACGATCGCGGCGATGTCGTCACCGGTCACGGTCTTCCGCGTCTCGAGAGCGTGCGCCACGGCGAGCACGGCGGCGCGGTTGTCGCGGAGCAGCTTCTCGGCACGCCGGTAGAGCTCGTGGAGGCGCTCCTCGATCCGCTCGCCGAGCCCTCCCTGCAGCAGGTCCTTCTTCTTCTGCTCGCCCTGCCCCGGCCGTCCGCCGCCGCCGATCCCCACGCGGTGGGTGACGCCGTGGGAGGCCACGGTGCCGCCCATGCCCCAGTAGCCCTCCATCAGGGTCATGAGCTGGGTGGCCGTCTCCAGGTCGCCCGAGACCCCCGAGGAGGAGTCGCCGCCGAAGAACAGCCGCTCCCCGGCCAGCGAGGCGAGGCTGACGATGATGTCGGCCTCGTACTCGGACCGCCACCTGGTGAACTGGTCCTCGGGCGGGATCGAGGCGACCATGCCGAGGTACGAGCCGCCCTTCTCGATCGTGGCGATGTCGATCGTCAGGTGTTGCCGCGCGCGGAGGGCGGCCACCGCGTGGCACGCCTCGTGCACCGCGACCGCGTGGCGCTCGCGCTCGATGTACTCGACGTCCTCGGGCGGTCCGAGGTCCTTCAGCTGCTTGGCCTTGACGACGTCCTTCCACTGGATCGTCTCTCGCCCGTCCCGGATCGCGTTGATCAGCGCCTCGTTGACGATGTCCTTGATGTTCGCGCCGGCGTAGTACGGCGTGATCGTGGCGAGCTTGTCGACCTGCTCGTCGGTGAGCTCGTGCCGCACCTTCTCCAGGTAGCCCTGGTAGGTGCGGATCCGGCCCGCCTTCGACGGGTAGCCGACCTTGTAGATGCGGTCCAGGCGGCCCGGACGCAGCAGGGCGGGGTCCAGCACATCCGGCCGGTTCGTGGCCATCATGATGAGGATCCGGTACTTGGGGGGCGGCTTGGGACGCATCCCGAGCCATCGCCTGACGATCCGGTTGAAAAACCCGCGGGGCTTCTTCAGCCCGGACATCTCGGTGAGGAGGGCCTGGAGGGTGCCCATGCCGCCGCCGCCCATCCCCGCTCCCATCATGATGCGATCCACCACGCGCCGAGGCTGCTCGGGCGCGTCGCCACCCTCGGTCGCGGCTCGCAGGACCTGCCACGCGGACTCCGGGGAGAGGTAGGAGAGCCCGTTGCACAGCGACCCGAAAGCCGTGGAGCCCACGGGCTGGCCCCCGGGGCCCGGCTGACCCACCATGCCCCGGTTCCCCAGCGAGTCCGCCTCGTCGAAGAACGCGATGACCCCGCCGTAGCGCAGCGCGAGCTTCCGTAGCCTGCGGAACAGCCCCTTGACCTTGAGGATGCCCACCCCGAAGAACATGTTCATGAACGCGCCGGGCTCCACGAAGACGAAAGGCTTGCCGGTCTCGCCGGCCACGGCCTCGGCCATCAGCGTCTTCCCGGTCCCGGGCGGGCCCCACAGCAGGACGCCGCCGGGCACGTACCCCCCCTGCTCCTCGATCTTCTCGGGCTCCTCGAGGAAGACCATGTTCTCCTTGATCTTGTCGAGGACGTTGTCCTGGCCCCAGACGTCGGTGAACCGGGTCTTGACGTCGTCGGGGTAGTAGACGTCCACGCCCCCCTTCGACAGGAACCAGAACAGCCCGAGGAACTGGACCATGATGAAGAAGAAGCCGAAGGCGAGCTGGAACACGTAGGGCAGCCACGAGAACAGGAGGAACGGCAGCTCGAACAGCACCGTGAACGGCGAGCGGCCCAGGATCCCGCCGAGCACGATGCTCAGGATCGCCAGGAAGAAGAGCAGCTTCGCCACGCGGCTGATCCGGAACCGGGTCCAGTCCTTCCACCGGGCGGTCCAGCGATCGAACCCTCCGAAGATCCTCTGGGACCAGAGGCGGTAGTAGCCCGCCCAGTGCTCGCTGGTGACGAAGTGGAGCTGGCGGATCAGCTCGGCGCCGGCCAGCGCGAGCATCCACCAGTAGTCGCGCCACGTCTCCCGCACCGCGTCCACGAACCCGATCTGTGGGGCGAACCGGGCCATCGTCCCCCAGGTCATCACCAGGAAGGCGGTGCCCAGCAGGGCCAGGAACTTCACCCGGTCCCACCAGTCGAGAGGCTTGCGGGTGGCCCGCTCCTCCTCCCGCTCGCGGCTGCGGTACTCGAGGGCCGGCTGGCCGTGGCTCATCGGCTCGAGACCCTTCTTGTCGTCGTCGCTCATCGTCTCAGAGCTCCTTCACGGTCCAGGAATCCACGATCTGGTCGATCAGCTTGCCGTTCTCGTCGAAGCAGTGGGACTCGCAGCGGATCGCGAACAGGTAGAGCGTCTCGGTTCCCGGGTCCACGACCCCGATCTGGTGCACCCGGATCACCTCGTTGCCCGCGGTGATCTCGGCGTTCCCTCCCAGCGTCACGTCGAACTCGATCCGGATCCCCCGGTAGCCTCGGTCGAGCACGAGCTCCTCGTAGTCGCGGATCTCGGCGGCGTCGCCCTGGACCAGCTCGTCCACCGGGTAGAGCTCGTTGCGGATCGAGCCCAGGCTCGTCTGGTCGCGGCTGGCGAAGTCGAGGACGCGGGCCTGCGCGAGGACGACCGGATGGTCGGGGGCGGCGCCCAGCTCGAGGATGTGGTCGGCGGACGGGTCGGGCGCCGAGTCGTACGCGACCAGCCACGGCAGGGTCTGCTGGGTCACGTCGCTGAGGTCCAGGCCCGAGGCGGCCAGCAGGTCCCGCTTCGAGTACTCCTTCCACTCCAGCGGCACCTTGAAGTAGGCCTTGCGGTCGGGGCTCCCCACGAAGTCGAAGTCGGACTCGCCGCATGCGGTGAGCCCGAGCGCCACGAGAGAGGAGAGCGCGACGACGCGCCCCCAGCCGAACCGACGGGTCATCCGCCCATTATGCCGCTCGATGGCTCGTCGGGTCGGGTCGATCCTAAGCGGGCGAGAGGTCGAGGCGCCGGGCCTGCTCCAGGAGGTCCAGCATGTCCACGTCGAGGATCCCGGCGGCCTCGGCTCCCCGGAGGGCGAGGCGCGCCTGCTGACGCACCATCTCCGCCCGATCGGGGTATCCGCGCCGCTCCACCATCATCGCCAGCGGGCCTAGCACGTCGAGCAGGTGACGCACGACTCCAGGCTGGCCCGCCGCCGCCACGCGGATCTGGGCGAAGGCGAGCTCGACGAATCCTCGATGCGAGATCTCCCGGGGCCGGAAGACGCGGCGGCCGCGGTCGTCGGCGTGTCGGCTCGGCGGCAGGTCCCTGACGAGGACGTCGTGGACCAGTCCCCCCAGGTGACTCACCACCTCGCTGGCGGTGGTGGGGTCGTTGATGCCTGTGGAGAGGGCCCGAAGGGCGATGTCCACGAGCTGGCGCAGGCCGAACCCGAGATCCTGCTGGAGCGTCCTCGACTTCCCGAGCCGGACCGCCTCGCGTGCCTCGCGCACGGCGCGCTCCTCGTCGGCCGGCGGGGGCCAGATCGAGCAGAGCGCGGCACCCTCCGGGACGAAGTCGCCGACGAAGGTCTCGAGGCGGACGGTCCCGCCATCCTCGGCCGCATCCAGGAGGCCCCCGTCGTCTACCTGCTGGACCCAGCCGTCCGACCGCGCCGTCACGACGAAGGCGTCCTCGGGCGCCTCGGGCGCGTCCTCGGGGTTCGGGTCCCGCCCGTCGCTCTCCTCGGGAGACTCCAGCAGGCGATCGATCTGCTCCCGCGTCTCCCTGGTGATGCGGGCGATGATCTCGGTGGCGTGCATCGAGTGGGCCGTGTGGTTGATGAAGGCGACGATGGCCAGGATCGAAGCGATCCCCGCCACCAGGCCCAGCGCGACCGACAGGTTGGGGATGATCGGGGTGCCGTTCGTCTCCACCGCGCCGCGCACGGCCCGCAGAACGAGCAAACAGTACGTGAAGGTCCCCACCACGAGACCGAGGACCTGCTTCGTGAACGTGTCGCGGAAGAAGCCGTGCAGGACCCTCGGCGAGAACTGGTTCGACGCGAGCTGGAACAAGAGGAGCGAGATCGAGAACGCGATGCCCGCCACAGTGATCGTGGCCGTGGCCACGGCGCTCAGCAGCGCCCGCGCGCTGTCCACCGTCGAGCGGAAGATCAGGGGGACGTCGAGCTCGTCCTGCGTGATGCGCTGGTCGATCTCGAGCATCGTCTGGGCGACGACGACCGCGAGCAGGAGGTAGATCAGGGGCACCGCGAAGAGGTTGCTGCGGAACTCCTCCCACGCGGCGCGGATCCGGACCAGCACGCCCCGATGATAGGCCACGGCCGCTCATGGAAGGATGAGGAGCATGGACCGGCGGGATCGGGCTCGAGGGACGATGGTCGGGCTCGTCGTGGGCAACGCGCTGGGCATCCCCTTCGAGGGATCGGCGGGGGCTTCGATCCCGGCCGGAGCGGTGGGGGAGATCCCCGAGTCGGAGGCCGATGCTCCCTGGGACGACGACGTGGCCCTGGCGGTGATGCTGGCCGAGGCCGCGATCGAGCGGGGGGCGATGGAGGTGGACGACCTGGCGGCCCGCCTCCTGGCCTGGTATCGGGAGAATCCGCGTGGGATCGGCATCCTGACCTCGAGGGTTCTGGTTCGGCTCGACCGCGGGGCGGACCCGCACGCGGCGGCCCGCGAGGTCTGGGAGGAGAGCGGACGGACTGCGGCCGGGAACGGCGCCGTGATGCGGTGCGCGCCGCTGGCCCTCCGTTGGTGGCGGGACCCCGAGCGATTGGCGGCCGAGACGCTCGCCAGCGCCGGGATCACCCACGCCGATCCCCGGTGCGGGTGGTCGGCCGTGACGCTGAATCGCGCGCTGGCCGCCGTCCTGTCGGACCAGGCGCCCGATCTGGAGGCGCTCGCGGAGGACGCGTGGCGCGGCGCGGGGGAGGAGTACGGTCCCGAGATCGCGGAGGCGGTCGTGGCCTCCGCTGAGGCGGCTCGGCCGGCCGACCTCTCGCTCGACGGCGGCGACATGGGCTACACGCTCAAGACGATGCAGGTCGGGCTGTGGGCGCTGGTCCGCGCCGGCGACCTCGAGGCCTCGCTCGTCTCGGTGATCGAGGCGGGCGGCGACACGGATACGAACGGCGCCGTGGGGGGCGCGTCGCTCGGGTGCCGGGACGGCCTCGAGGCGATCCCGGCCCGTTGGCTGGAGCGAGCGCCGCGGCGCGAGCGCCTTCTCGAGCTGGCCGACGCGCTGATCGGATGAGCTGGGCGCTCGAGCCTGCCGCCAACCCCTCCATCCTCCGATTCCACGTGCGGGAGGAGCTCACGAAGAGGACGATCGAGACCTGCCCTCCGGCCACGCCCCCCGAGATGCTGGACCCGGTGCTGGCGCTCGACGACGTGAGGTCGGTCGATCTCCACCGCTACCGAGCCCGCATCAACCTCTCCCCGGGTGTGGAGGCGCTCGGGATCATGCCGTCGATCGAGCGGCTCCTGGCGGAGCGGCTGGGCCCGGCGGAGTACCTGCCGCCGGACCCGCCGCCTCAGGCCTACCCGGTGGACCACGAGGAGCCGCGGATCGTGGCCGAGAGCCTGGAGATGGCGGGGGACCAGCCGATCCTCCGAGCGCTCTTCGAGACCGAGGGCGTGGCCGAGGCGATCCTCGGCACCGGCCTCCTCCTGGTCCGGCTCGGGAGGTTGTTCACTTGGGAGGAGTCCGGCGACGCCGTGCAGCGGGCGCTGGACTCGGCCGCCGGGTGACCGAGGCCGGTAGCATGGGAGTCTCGGGCGCTTAGCTCAGCGG
>DASUTZ010000050.1:0-15816 GCA_036374295.1 Actinomycetota bacterium | reverse complement strand
TCGACAAGCAGACCCAGGACATGCTCTCGGTCTCGGCCAGCATGCGCACGGCTCTCCTCGTCTACAGCGGGATCACCGTGAAGATGATGGTCGACTCGGATCTCGGCGCTCAGCTCTCCACGATGTTCATGGTGCAGTACGAGCCCGACGGGGTGGCCGGGCCTCACGACCACCCTCTGGAGGAGACCTACCTGATCGTGGAGGGCGAGGTCGACGCGACGTTCGACGGGGAGCGATACCGGATGCGCCCCGGCGACGTGGCCTGGGCCGGGGTGGGTTGCGTCCATTCGTTCTCGAACCCGGGCCCGGGGATCGTTCGCTGGCTCGAGACCCAGGCGCCTCAGCCCCCCGCGCGGCACTCCTACCGTTTCGCCCGGGACTGGGACTACCTGAAGGACGCGCTCTCGAAGGAGGCGGGACGTGGCTGACGGCAGCGTGGTGGTGATCGGCGGGACGTCGGGCCTGGGCCGGGAGGTGGCCGCGCACTACGCGGCGGCGGGCCGCCCAGTCGTGATCTCGGGTCGCGACGAGGAGCGCTGCTCGGCGATCGCCGAGGAGATCGGCGGGGACACGACCGCGATCGGGCTCGACCTGCACGAGCCGGAGAAGATCGGGGCCGCGCTGGAGGGGGTGGGGGGTGTCGACCATCTGGTGATCGCCTCGATCTACCGGGACGAGAACCGCGTGGCCGACTACGATGTGCAGGCCGCGATCCGGCTGGTCACGCTGAAGCTCGTGGGCTACACCGAGGTGGTGCACGCGCTGACCTCGCGCCTCCACGACGAGAGCTCGATCCTCCTGTTCGGGGGTCTGGCCAAAGACAAGCCCTACCCCGGCTCGACCACGGTGACCACGATCAACGCGGGCGTGGTCGGGCTGGTCCGGACGTTCGTGTCGGAGCTGGCGCCTATCCGCACGAACGCGATCCACCCCGGGATCGTGGCCGACAGCCCCTTCTGGGCCGCCAAGCCGCCGGAGGTGCTCGAGGCGGTCCGAGAGAAGACCCCCACGGGGCGTCCGCTCCGGATGCAGGACATCGTCCACGCTTCGGTGTTCCTGTTGGAGAACCCCGCGGTGAACGGCGTCAACCTCGCCGTGGACGGGGGCTGGTCGCTGACGTGAGCGGCAGGGTCGCCTACCTCGGCATGGGCCGGATGGGTGCCGCCATGGCCGCCACCCTCCGCCGCGAGGGCTTCGACGTCGTCGTTTGGAACCGGTCACCGGAGAAAGCCGAGGCGGTGGCCGAAGCCAGCGGGTGCGAGGTGGCGGCGACCGCGCCCGAGGCGGTCGGGAGCGCGGAGATCGTCCTGAGCAGCCTGGCCGACGACGAGGCGGTGCGGGACGTCTACCTCGGCTCGGGCGCGGTCGCCGCCACCCTCCGCCCGGGCACCGTCGTCTGCGAGATGAGCACGATCGCCCGCGAGACGGTCCTCGGGCTCCGAGAGCCGATCGAGGAGCGCGGCGCGAGCCTCCTGGATGCGCCTGTCTCTGGCAGCGTCTCGCTGGCCGAGACCGGCAAGCTGACGATCATGGTGGGCGGGGAGGAGGAGGCGCTCGCCCGGGCCCGGCCCGTCCTCGAGGCCCTCTCGGGGAAGCTGATGCACGTAGGCGAGCTCGGGGCGGGGGCCACCATGAAGCTCGCCGTCAATGCCGTCGTGCACGCCCTCGACGTGGCCCTGTCGGAGGCGCTCGTGCTTGCCGAGAGGGCGGGGGTGGATCGCCCCGCCGCCTACGACGTCTTCGCCAACAGCGCGGTCGCCGCCCCGTTCGTGCTCTACAAGCAGGAGGCGTTCCTGAAGCCGGACGAGACGCCGGTCGCCTTCAGCCTCGACCTGGTGGCGAAGGACCTCGATCTCATCTTCGATCTGGCACGGCAGGTGGGCGCCCGCATGGACCAGGGAGAGACGAACCGCGAGATCGTCCGGCGGGCGCTGGAGGCCGGGCTCGCCGAGTTGGACCTCAGCGCGATCGCGGTACTCCTGCGCGACTCGACCTGATCCGGCCCTGCAGCTACCGCTCGTCCAGCCGAGCCAGCACCCGTTCGCCGAGCGTCCTGCCGATCGCCAGCGAGGCCGTCCCTCCGGGCGACGGGGCGTTGCGGACGTGGAGGACGCCGTGGCTCTCGGGTAGGGAGAAGTCGTCCTCCAGCGACCCGTCCCGGTTCACCGCCTGGGCCCGGACGCCGAACGGGCCGGGGAGGATGTCCTGGCGCTCGAGCTCGGGCAGGTACCGGCGGCACGCCTTCAGGAAGGCACGCTTGCTGAGATCGAGCGTCACCTCCTCCAGCCCCGTCCGCCAGTGACGGGCCGCCATCCGCCAGAAGCCCCCGAAGCGCAGCGTCGAGGCCACGTCGCGGAGGTTCACCTGCCAGGGCCTCGAGCCCTCGCGGGCCAGCGCGAGGACGGCGCTCGGCCCCACCCAGACCTCACCGTCGACCCGCCTCGTGAAGTGGACCCCCAGGAAGGGGAGTCGAGGATCGGGGACCGGGTAAACGAGCCCCTGGACCAGGCCCGCGGCGCGAGCGCCGAGCCGCTGGTACGCGCCTCGGAACGGCACGATGCGCTGGCCGCCGCGATCACCCGTAAGAGCGGCGACCCGATCGGACTGGAGCCCCGCGCAGCTGACCACGAAGCGCGCCCCGACGGGTCCGCGTCGCGTCTCGAGCCGTCGCCGCTCCCCTCGACCGCGGATCGACGTGACGCCGTGCTCGAGGAGGATCGTCCCGCCCATGCGTCCCACCTCCTCCCCGAGCGCGAGGGCGACCCGTCGGAAGTCCGTGATGGCGGTGCCGGGCGAGTGGAGGCCGCGGATGCCGACGGCGTGCGGCTCGAGCTCCCGGATCCGCTCCGGTCCGACCTCCTCGATCTCGACGCCGTTGGCCCCGGCTCGACGGGCCAGCTCAGCCAGCCGACCGAGCTCTGATTCCTCGACCGCGACGATGAGCTTGCCGCAGGCCTCGTAGGGGATGTCGTGGTCGGCCGCGAAGCGCTCGATCATCGACCGCCCCTCGCGGCACAGCCGAGCCTTCAGCGATCCGGGCTTGTAGTAGATGCCCGAGTGGACGACGCCCGAGTTCCGGCCGCTCTGGTGGAGGGCGAGCGCGGATTCCTTCTCCAGGACGGCCAGTCGCAGGTCGGGACGGCGCTCTAGGAGATGACGCGCGGTGGCCAGCCCGAGGAGGCCCCCTCCGATCACCGCGACGTCGAACCGCTCCACGGGAGAGTCATATCCCATCGGCGAACCGGTCGCCGGAACCTAGGCGATCGCGAGGGGGCCGGATCGGTCGATGATGACCCAGCGCCCATCCTCGTCGGCGAGGATGTAGCTGAGCCAGATGCCGCAGACGCTGCCACATTCCAGCGAGGCAGGGACGCGGTGATGCTCCCAGTCCTGAACGATCGGGCCCAGCCGGATGACGGCTGCCTGCGCGGTCGGGAGGTCCCGAGGGGCCTGCTCCTCGCCAATGAAACAGAGCGGCGGGAGATCCTCGAGATGGCCCTCGATCGCCGTCTTGAGGGGCTCGGGGAAGGGATGTCGCGGGGACGCGGCCCCCCAGGGCGCGCGCTTCGGCTCGGGGAAGACGCCGTCCACAACGAGGACGCGGTCGAAGGGGGGCTTTGCCCCGCCGAAGGTGTGATCGACGGTCACGAGCTGGCGGATGACCGCCGCGTAGATCTGGCTCCGGGGGGATCCGGGTTGGGGGGCAGCGGCCGGCGTAGCTCCCGACGAGGCGGTCGGTGCGGCCGTCGGTGCAGCGGCCCGGAAGGGGGCGGGGTCCGAGGCGCACGCTGTCGTGGCGAGCACCGCGACGAGAAGGACGAACGGGATCGGGGTGCGCAGTGTCCGCATCGACCCCATTATGCTCCCTGTGCGGTGCGAGAGGGTCGAGCAGAGGCTCGATGCGCTTGCGGGGGCGACGTCGTGCCGGATCAGATCCTTCTTCCTGCTCGGGAGCGGGCGAGAACGCGCGGTTCGTTGGGGGGATGACCCGGGTAAGGGATGGGGGAGCCCGATGCGGGAGGTGGAAGACCATGGCACACGAGCGAGTGGATGCGAGAACCGAGGAGGAGATCCGGGCCGACGAGCGGCGCCGGGTCCTCGATTCGGACCGAGACAACGACGGGGTCGACGACCGCGTGGAGCGGCGCGAGGTGCACGACGACGACCACGTGCACGAGCGCCCTGCCTATGGCCCCGGATACGTGCGTGGAGGGGTGAGCTTCGGCTCGATCGTCACGGGGACCGCCGTGGCGTTCGGGGCGATGTCGCTCCTGACGATGCTGATCGCGGGCATCGCGGTAGCGGTCGGCGTGACCGCCGAGGGCGTGGACGCCAGCGCCACCGAGATCGGATGGGGCGTGGGGATCGCCCTCGTCGTGACGCAGTTCATCGCGTACTTCTGGGGCGGGTACACGGCCGGAAGGATGGCCCGCGGGGCGGGACTCCTGAACGGCCTGCTCGTCCCGGTGCTGGCCCTGCTCCTGATGGGGCTGGCGGTCGGCCTCGTCGCCGCGTTCGGCGGTGAGGCTCGCTTCGCGGTGCCGTTCACGGACTTCCGCGTCCCCGTAGAGGAGGACGTCGTCCTGACCTGGGGCATCGGCCTGGGGATCACCACGCTCGTGGTGATGTTCCTGGGCGGGATCCTCGGCGGGATGTTCGGGGCGCGCTGGCACGACAAGCTCGAGGCCGTGGCCGGCGACCGGTACGACTACCGTCGCGCCTCCTGAGCAGACGGCGAGCGCTGAGGGGGGCAAGCGGCCGGGTCGATGACCCGGCCGTTTGCCCCCCTCGCTCGTTCCCTGCTCACCCCTTCTGGCGTCGCCCTGCCCGAGCCCTGCCGCCATCACGGCCAAGACCGCAGAGGCCTGCCGAGCGGAGCCGCGGCCTTGACCCGGCGTCTCGGCCCATTCCATAGTGCCGAGGTCGAGATGCCCGGTCGGGGGAGGAAGCGGTGCGCCTAGCGGAGGCGATCGGGTTGGCCCTGGCGAAGCTGGAGGTCCGTGACGCCTTCGGTCTCCTGGGGAGCGGGAACTTCCTCGTGACGCAGGCCATGGTGGACCGAGGCGTGCGCTTCGTGGCGGCCCGGCACGAGAGCGCGGCGGTGAGCATGGCGGACGGATACGCCCGGGTGAGCGGTCGCCCGGGCGTGGTGACGGTACATCAGGGTCCGGGGCTCACGAACGCGATGACCGCGCTTACGGAGGCGGCCAAGGCCAGGACGCCGCTGATGGTCCTGGCGGCGGACACGTCGGCCGGGGCAGGACGATCCAACTTCGCTGTGGACCAGGCCGGCCTGGCCACAGCCGTGGGGGCGGTGGCCGAGCGAGCCCGGTCGCCCGAGACGGCGCTCGAGGATCTGGCGAGGGCCTGGCGGACGGCGGTCGTGGGCCGGCGCGCGGTCTTGTTCAGCATGCCGCTGGACGTCCAGGCCGGCGAGGCGGCGGGCGATGAGATCGAGGCGCCGGAGGCGCCGGAGCCGGCCGCGCCCGCCCACGAGGACGTCGAGCGGATCGCCGACCTGCTGGCCGCCGCCGCCTCCCCCGTCCTCGTGGGCGGGCGCGGCGCGGTGCTGGCCGGGGCGGGTCCCGCGATCGAGGCGCTCGGCAACCGGGTCGGGGGGCTGCTCGCCACCTCGGCCAACGGCCACGGACTCTTCGCGGGAAACCCGTGGAGCCTGGGCATCTCGGGCGGCTTCGCCTCACCGACGGCCGGTCGCCTGATCCGGGAGGCGGATGTCGTCGTCTCGTTCGGCGCCTCCCTCAACATGTGGACCACGCGCCACGGCGAGCTCGTCGGGCCCGGGGCGAGGGTCGCCCAGGTCGATCGCGACGCGGACGAGCTGGGGGCGCACCGCCCAATCGATCTGGGCGTGGTCGGCGACGCTCGGCTGACGGCCGAGGCGGTGGCTGCGGAGCTCGACCGGCGCGGCCATCGGGTGCCGGGGCGCCGCAGTGATGACGTCGCGGAGCGGATCGCGGGCGGTCGGTGGGCCGACGAGCCCCATGAGGACGCCTCGAAGGACGGCCGCCTCGACCCCCGGACGTTCTCCAAGGCCCTGGAGGAGGCGCTCCCGCCCGAGCGCGTCGTGGCGGTGGACTCCGGCCACTTCATGGGCTGGCCGCCGATGTACCTCTCGGTCCCGGACCCGGCCGGCTTCGTGTTCACGCAGGCGTTCCAATCGATCGGGTTGGGGCTGTCGTCGGCGATCGGGGCGGCCGTGGCCCGGCCCGATCGTCTCACCGTGGCCTGCCTCGGGGACGGGGGCGCGATGATGGCCGCGGGGGAGTTCGAGACGCTCGTTCGCCTCGGGCTCCCGTTAGTCGTGGTCATCTACAACGACTCGGCGTACGGGGCCGAGGTCCACCACTTCGGCCCGCAGGGCTACCCCGTCGACCTCGTGCGCTACCCCGATCCGGATCTGGCCGGGATGGCGCGCGGGCTGGGGGCCGAGGCCGCGACCGTTCGGTCCCTTGACGACATGAGCGTGGTCGACGGCTGGCTCGAGCGCCGCGACGGCCCCCTGGTGCTCGACGTCAAGATCGCCCCGGACGTCGTGGCGGAGTGGCTCGAGGAGGCCTTCCGCTCGCACTGACCGGCACGGCGAGACGGCCTGTCAGGGCATCCCGCGGTGATGCTCCCGGACCCGCCTGGCCTCGGCGGAAGTGCTGGGCCCGTTGGTGCGGTCCGGGCGCCGCAGCTGTCGCCGGATCCTGCGAAGCTCGGGTCTCGTGAACGTGCAGGGAACCGAGGTGGGGTCGATCCCGTAGAGGTCGGCGGCGTTGAGCCCCAGGATCTTCCGCTTGATCCTCTTGGTGAGGGCCGGATAGCCGAAGCGCTCCTGGTACTCCTCGCTGATGTGGAACGATCGCAAGGCCTGGATCTGATCCTGAGGGGAGCCGTACCAGATCGAATCCGTGCCCCACAGGACGTTGTCCTCCCCGAGGTGCTTCAGGAGCTTCCCCAGCACGTGGGCGGCCTGGTCCGGGTAGCGCATCACGTACCACCAGGTCGACCCGAGCTCCGCGTAGACGTTGCCTCCGGGCCGGATGCCGTTCCGCTTGAGGGATGCGATCAGCCGGTTGACGCCCCCGCCTGCCGTCCTCCTGGTGAAGGGGCCTTCGGAGATCCCGGTCTCGAACCCCGAGTGGTACACGATGAAGGCCACGTCGGGATGGGCGCGGGCAGCCGCCCCCACATCGATCGGCGAGGCCAGGGCGCTTCCGCCGCTGAGACCCTTGTGCACGGCGATCCGGGGCACGCCGAGCTCGACGGCCTTCCTGATGAACGGCGTCCCCACCGTCGCCAGGCTCGGATCGCCGTCGTCGAGGCGCCACCCGCTCCCCGAGCCCTCGTAGACGTCGGGGAAGTGCGTGAACACCTTCCAAGCGGCGATGGGGTAGCGCCCCACACCTTCCTCCATCGCATCGAGGTTGGCGGCGAGCGGCCCGACGTTCGGGAGCACCAGGGCGTGGAGGAGGACCCGCTCGTCCCGGCAGAGGCCCTCGGCGACCCGTCGAGCCTCCTCCATGATCTCCGGGGACAGGGGGCTCCCGGCCGGGGCGATGGGGAGGCCGGCGAGCGCGACCATGCTCGTGTCGCTCCTGAGGAAGAACTCCTCCATGAAGTGCTCCATGGAGAAGCAGGCTCTCGGGTCGTCCTCGCCGCAGGCTACTTGGGGGAAGCCGTCGCCCCAGAACGGCTCCCAGCGCGTGGCGGGGTCGAGGTCGTACTCGAGCAGGTGACCCTGGACGTCGAAGACGAACTCCTCGCCCTCGACCGTGTCCTCCGCGAGGGGCGCGTCCTCGGGGGCTTCGTCGGGGATGCGGTAGCGGCCTCCCGGATCGCGTCGCTCGACCGCTCGCATCCGATCGCGGGTGCAGGCATCGAGCGCGAAGAGCATCGCGGCCGCAGCCATCGAGGAGCGCAGGAAGTCGCGACGGCTGATCGCCAGGCGACGGGCGTGTCGCTCAGAGGAGGCCCGGGTGCGCCTGATCGCCTCTCGCAGGACCGGGGGCAGGGGCTCTGGGTCGTACTCGGCGTTCGAGCACGGCCCCAGCTTGATCGGCAGCCCGAGGTCCTCGTCGTCACACGCCATGGCCGTCCCCCGAGAGGTAGACGCTCCACAGTGCGGGGAGGTTCACGCGGCTAAGGTGGGCTCGAGATGGCGATCGAGGATCTCGCGGCCGAACAGTTCTGCTACGTCACCTCCATCGGACGGGTCACGGGCCGCCCGCACACCATCGAGATCTGGTTCGCGCTGGACGGGAGGACGCTCTATCTCCTGTCGGGGGGCGGGCGGGCCTCTGATTGGGTGCGGAACCTGGAGCGAACGCCCGAGGCCACGGTTCGGTTGGGAGACAGGACCTTCCCCGGCCGCGCGCGGGTGGTCACGGACGCCGAGGAGGACGAACGAGCTCGCCGTCTCGTCCACGACAAGTACCAGCCGGGCTACGGGGGCGACCTGGCCGGGTGGCGGCGACGCTCACTGCCGGTGGCGATCGATCTCCACGAGGACTGACCGGTGCCGGTGCTCCCGCCCCCCGGGAGGGGGCGGGAGCACCGGCACCCCGTCATGAAGCCGGCACGTTGATGCGGTGCAGGATCCGCTGCTGGGCCCTGACCTGGGCCGGGGTGGAGGCGCCCAGCCGGACGCTCTCGGCGGCCGCCACCGCGGCCCCGAACGTCGTGTCGAGCGTCCCGTCACCGTCCGCGTCGTGGACCAGCTCGGTGAAGCCCACGGCGCCGTTGGCCAGGTTCAGCCAGGCGGTGAGCAGTTCTCGGTCGAATCGGCTGAGGTGCTGAGGCTTGCCTCCGCCCTTGAGGACGTCCGCGGCGTGGGCCAGGCTCGCCAGCGCCGTGGCCTCGTCGAAGACCGCGCTGCCGAACCGCGCGATGGCCAGGTAGCACTCGAGCGTGGCCACGTCGAAGTCCGACCGCGCGCCATCCCGCATGTACTGCCGGTGCCACCAGCCCGTGGGCCGCGTCCGGTCCGCGTTCCCCGCGATGAGGACGGCGAGGGTGGCCGGCCCGCTCGCCCCTCCGTCGTCGTCCGTCGCCGAGAACGTGACCTCGTAGATGCACGCGTCCCCGTACGTGTGGCTCTGGGTGTCGGTGACGTCGCGGGGCTGGACCGACGGGCTGTTCGGCGGGTCGGGGAGGGGCGGGTTCACCAGCGAGGTGACGAGGACGATCGGCGATCCGTCCCCGAAGTCCCACCGCAGGAAGAGGTCGTCTGACCCCGGGTCGGTGGCTCGTCCGGTGAGCTCCACCGGCTCGCCCGCTTCACCGATCACGGTCGGGACGCCGTTCACGATCTCCGTCCCCGTGAGGTCGAAGCCGGCCGTGGGCGGCACGTTGGTGAAGATCACGTCGATCATCTGGCACGTCTGCGTGTCGTCGTCGTGCCCGCAGACCTCCACCGGGAAGGTGCCGTTGTCCCCGTACACGTGGGGCGCCGAGAAGGTCAGCGTCGCGTCGGGTCGTTCGTTCTCCAGGATCCCCCCGACCGTCTCCACCGGGGTGCCGTCCCCCCAGTCGATCGTGACGCTGAGCATCTCCTCCCAGCCGGGGTCGGTGACGGTCCCCGAGACCGTGACCGCATCGCCCTCGGGCTTCGGCCCGTCCTGCGAGAGCCCCACCAGCGAGGGAGCCACGTTCGCGACCGAGACGGTCGTGCAGTCCTCCCCGGCGTCACCGATCGAGTCGGTCACCCGGAGGCAGACAGGGAACACCCCGTCCTGGCCCACGTCCGTAAAGGTCGGCGTCTGCCCGGTCGCGTCATCGAACTCCCCGTCGCCGTCGAGGTCCCACTCGAATGTGAAGGGCGTGTCGTTCTCGGGATCCGTGGCGCTCCCGGAGAGGCCGACGTCCGTCCCCTCGACCGTCATGTAGGGACCACCCGCGTCCGCCTCCGGTGGCTCGTTGACGACGGTGAAGAACACGTCGATGTCGGTGGAGGCCGGCGTGATGCCCGGCGGGCTGACCTGCGAGCTCCACGCCGCGTAGTGGTGGTTCGCTCGACACGCACCGTTGTTCTCGTTGTAGTCGCCGTAGTCGGGCGTTCCCCCGGGATTGATGATGGGCCAGGTCACCTCGGAGACGCGGCGGCTGGCCCCCGTCGTCGTCCCGTTGTTCGTGACGGTGGTGGCCCGGATCTCCTCCTGGCCCGAGCGGTCGTCGTTCCACGAGACGAACACGTTGTTCGTCGCGAGGTCGATGCAGGCCATGGGGAAGTACTGATCGGACCCGTCGGCCGGGTTGTCGTTCACCGTGAGCAGGGCCGTGCAGGTCGCCGCGGGGAAGTCGCACCGCGAGAGGAGGGCCTCGCGGTCGCCGCTGCCCTGGGTCGAATCGGCCGAGAAGTTCACGTAGACGCGGTTGCTGTTCGTCGGGTCGGCGAGCACCGTCGGCTGCGGGAACTCCCGATCGATCCCCACGTTGCCGAAAGTGAGGTTGTCGGCGACCACCGTGGGGCCGGCGAAGTTCGGCGTGTTACCGGCTCCCGGGCACGTCGTTGCCGTCGCTCGCCACAGGATCACCCTCGTCGTTCCCATGTTCGTCCCGACGCCGTTGCCCACGACGTAGGCGGTGCCGTCGGGCGCCACGTCGAGGTGGGCGGTGTCGGTGAACTGCGGGAAGACGAACGGGTTGCTCCAGGTCGCTCCGCCGTCGTTCGAGCAAACCACCTCGCCCTGCACGGTCCCGCTCCCGCCCGTCTGGGGGCAGTTGATCCCCGAGGTGAAGTGGCGCGTGAACACGTAGAGGTTGTTGGGGTTCCCCCGGTCGATCCCGATGTGGGGCTGATCCGGGAAGTCTGGGCCTCCGGGGGGGTACGAGAACGGAGAGCTGACGATGTTCGAGAACGTCTGCCCGCCGTCCGTGGACACGTGCAGAGAGTTCGTGCAGTTCCCCGCCGCCGGGGCGTTCGCTCCGTCGTCGCGGAAGAGCTGGATCAGGAAGAAGCTGCTGACGGCGTCGGCCACCACCGAAGGGTCACAGCACGGGTTGCTCCCCGCCGGCGTCGGCGGGCTCTGCTCGGCCTGGAAATTCCGACCGCCGTCCTGGGATGACACGAAGCCCAGGCCGTTCGGCCCACCGTTGTAGGTGATGACGATGTTCTGGCCACCACCGCCCGTGGCGGCCATCGAGATCTCGGCCTGCGTCCCAAGCGAGTTGGTCGTTCGGACGTTGGGTCCCGCCGGCACGTCCCCTGCGAGCGCCGCCGAACGGGCGGCCTCGCGCTCCGCCCGGAAGGCGGCCAGGGTCGGGGCGCTCACGCTGGCGATCGCCTCGTGTGCACCGAGGCCGGGGGGCTGCTTGTACAGTGGTTGGATCTCCTCCTCGGGCTGCACCGCCGCCGCGAGCGGCGACACGGCGGTCGTCGCAGCTGCCAGCGCGAGGAGAGCGAGCAGGGTGGCGGCACGTCGCATGGGACCTCCCTCCACGAGCCGCCGGCCTCGTCCGCACGAGGCTCGCCGGCCCGGGTCCCGTCCTACGCTTGCTCCGCGCACGGGTCAAGAGGGCCGTTCGGCCGTCGGTGGGAGGGGGGATGCACCCCTCCGCCTCACGCGCAGGTGACCGGCGCGAAGTCGTCGTCGTAGACGTCGAAGCAGACCGCTCCGAAGATGGTCCCCTCCAGGCGCGTGAGCGCGACCCTCGCCTGACCGCCGTTCGTCACGTTGACCGCGGCGGTGTCTCCGAAGAGGATCGAACGCTCGATCCTGTGGAGCCCGCCTATCCCGCGGAAGGCCGTCCCCGTGCCCCCGGATCCCTGGAAGGCCTGGAGGATCGAGTCGACCACATGAACGTTCACGCCGGCGGCCCGCATGGCGATCGCCTCGGCGCTGGGAGCGCCGAGCGTGAAGGCGCCCACCTGGCGAAGCAGCGGCACCACCGAACCTCCTCCGGTGACGGCGTCGATCGCCACCGACTCGGTCGTCCCGTTCTGGGCCTGCGCGTTGACGTCGAAGAGACGAGCGTTCGCCTGGATGCGAGCCGCCACGGCGAACGGCTGATTGCCGGTGTTCAGGATCACCAGGGAACGGATCTCGGTGTTGCCGCCGGCCGCCAACACGGCATGGTTCGGATCCGCGGAACCGGCCCCCACGATCAGCGTGCGGATGCCGGCGCCCTGGAGGGTCACGCCGCTCGGGACGGAGAGCATCGTCGTGCCCACGTTGAACGTGCCGGGCTCGAGCTGGATCATCGTGTTGGGGCTCGCCGAGCCCACCGCGGCGATCAGCTCGGCGGCCGTGTCCACGATCACCGTCCTGACGAACGAGCGCTGGAACGCGCCGGAATCCATCCCGTCCAGCAGATCGGAATCCGCGGCCGTCCCGCCCGCCGGGAGGAACGCGGACGAATCCATCCCGTCCAGCAGGTCCGAGTCCGCCGCGGTGGCGTCGGCCCGGAGGAACTCGGCGGAGTCGATCCCGTCCAGCAGCTGCGCGTCCGCGGCCTTCTCGTTCTGGTTCAGGAACACGGGGTTGAGGTGCTTGATCAGGTGCTTGAGCTTCTTGTTGAGGTGGGCGCCTGCCGGGGCGACGGCTACCACGAGGACCGCGAGCGCGCCCACGAGGATCTTCTGGATGTGCTTCCGCATCTCCTCCTCCCTTGGATCGGTGGCGCTCATCATCCTCCAGGCGCTTCGGGAGGGCTGAAGGTCGGTAGGGTATGCGCCGTGGCCGAGCACGTCACCCTGCGCGACGTGACCGACGAGGACCTGGACGTCTTCTACCAGCACCAGCTGGACCCGGAGGCGGCCGGGATGGCGGCGGCCACGCCCCGGGGGCGCGGCGCGTTCATGGCCCACTGGCGACGGATCCTGGCCGACCCAACCGTGGTCACGAAGGCGGTGCTCGTGGACGGGGAGCTCGCGGGGAACGTCGTCAGCTTCCTGCGAGAGGAGAAGCGCGAGGTCGGCTACTGGATCGGGAAGCGCTACTGGGGGAGGGGGGTGGCCACGACGGCCCTGGCCTGGTTCCTGGAGCTGATCGACGAGCGGCCCCTGCATGCTTACGTGGCCACGCACAACCTCGCCTCGGTCAGGGTGCTCGAGAAGTGCGGCTTCGAGGTCGTGGGCGAGGACCCGGCGTTCACGACGATCGCCGGAGAGCCGGTCGCGGGGCTCATTCTGCGGCTGGGATAGGCCTCGCGAGAGGCGTACAGGCCGGGCGAGAGCGCTCGCCGAGAAAGGGTGAGGGGCCGGCGGCCCGAACGGGCCGCCGGCCCCTCACCTCGTACCGGCTGGGCTCTACGGCCCGAGCAGGTACCCCATGCTCTTCTCCATCACGGCCGCCCTGGACGAGGCGCCGGTGATGCCCTCGAACCCGAACCCGAAGTAGAGCGTGTCGTCGGTGGCGACGACTGCGCCCTCCTCGAACCCGACCGACTGGGTCCGCTCCCAGTCGTTGGGGTTGGGGTCGCTGCCCTCGGGCGGGCCCGCGACGGTCCAGGCGCCGAGGTCGGTCTCGAAGGACTCGACGCCCGCCTCCGTGGAGACCCCGACGTGGTCGACCCACGCGCCGAGGCCCTGGACGGCCCAGTCGCTCGCGTAGGAGATCGAGACCTCGACCTCGCTGCCGGCGTAGGCGGAGAGGTCGATCTCCCACTCCTCCCAGCCGGCGGAGCGGCCGGAGTGCGCGTTCCACTCACCGCCCGTGTCGGAGTTCGAGCCGGAGCAGTCCGAGCCCTGGTACCGCTCGAGCCACGGGTGCAGCTCGAACCAGCCGCTCGCGCAGCTCGACCCGGTGTTGTTGTTGGTGTTGCCGTTCTGGTCCGGCAGGGTGGTCCAGTCGTCCACCCCCACCGTGTGCGCCTCCACGAAGACGAAGTCCCAGTCCGGCTCCGTGTCGTAGGAGAACCGGAACGTCAGCGTGGGGTTGTCCGCCGGCGACACGCCCGTGAGGTCGATCGTCCTCATCAGGCGCTTGTAGCTGACGTCCCCCATGTTCGAGTAGACGTACCAGTCCCCGTCGAAGGGCTCGAAGGCGCCCGCTGCTCCCGTATCCCACACCGCCGGCCCCGTGCTGGCGAACTGCGGGTACTCGTCGGGCGGCAGCAGGCTGCTCGCCGTGATGAACGATGCCGTGTGAACCTGGTTCTGGGCGCTGTCCGCCCCATTGAACTCCCAGTTCGTCCCGGTGTACGGATCGTCCACCCCCAGCACCTGGAAGGGGTTCCCGGCCCCGTCGGTGCCCGCGTCGCTGTTGTAGATGTAGGCGCCCAGGTAATACTGGAGGAAGTCGTTCTTGTCCGAGAACACCTGGCACCGATCCAGCACCAGCACCCCGCCGACCACGCAGGCCTCGCCGGCCACCGGGTCGTAGAGCTGGGTGCCCGCGAGGCCATTCTCCGCCGCGCCTGCCCACTGGCCCGTGTACAGGAGCTTTCCGCCCTCGTTGAGGTAGGCCCTCGACTCGAGGATCAGGTCGTTGGCCAGCCGGTCGATGTTGCCGGGGCCGCGGCCGGCCGTCCGGGTCACGAAGTTGTTCCCCATGTACCAGATCGCCGCGTCGTAGTGGCTCAGCACGCCGAGGTGATCCGGGGCCTCCCGGCCCATCGCGTCCACGTCCCACACGTCGTAGCTGTGGCCGGCCGCGTCCAGCGCGTCCGTGTACGACGAGAGGTAGTTCGGGACGTTCGGGTCGGTGCTGGCGTACCCGGGGATGTTGACGGCCCCCGTGCGGTCCTCGTTGGCGACGATCAGCACGTCCGCGTCTGCGTCCTCGACCACCTCGAACGTCTGGTGGTCGCTCGACGACGAGTCCGCCGAGAACCAGTACTCCACGGAGTCGCCGACCGACAGGCCGGGGATCTCCCCGCGGAGGTAGTGGTAGTAGGTGTCGTAGGCGTTGTTGCCGCCGAACACCTCACCGTCGGGCGACGGACTCGTCGACGCGGTCTGCGCCGGCCCGCCGTTGACGCTGTAGTGGAGCGTCACGGCCCCGAGGCCCCGCTTCGCCAAGACCTCCACCGGCTGCGAGGACTCACCCGCGTACGAAACGTCGACCTTCAGGTCCGACGAAGGGTTGTTCGACTTCCACGGGTCGATCTCCGAGACGTCGAGGTAGAAGTCCTCGGTGTCGAGGTCCATGTGCGAGGCCGGGTCGTCCGGGTCGAGCGCCGAGCGCGCCACGTTCAGCGCGAACTCGAGGTTCTTCTCGAACTCTTCCTGCACAAGGTCCTCGTCGTCGGGGAACACGAAGCCGCAGCCCGGGCATCCCTCGGACAGCTCGGGGGTCCAGGCGAGCACGTCCCGCTCCCCGTGGGCCCAGTCGGTGAACTCACCGTTCGTCGTGTAGAGATCCGCGCCGACGCCGGGGTCGAAGTCCGGGATCGCGGGGTCGTCGTCGGTCCCCGTCAGGGCGACATAGATGGGATCGTCGGCCGAGGGGGTCTGCACCTGCCAGCCCTGCGTGTAGAGGAGGAGCTGTCCGAACGAGTGGTAGCTGATCGCGAAGCGAAGCTTCGGCAGCATGTCGAACAGCCTGACGCCCGCCTGCACCTCGGGCTCAGATGCGGGAGCCGGGCCGCGATACGTCTCGCTGGCGAACTGCGAGGAGGACCCCTCCTCGTCGTAGTTCCAGTGCTCAGGGTAGTTCCGGTTCAGGTCCACCCCGTCGCCCGGCGTGATCACGCCGTCGCCGTTGTTGTCCCGGAGGTTCTTCCGCCACAGGCGGTCGTCCGTGAACGTGTACTCGTAGCCGTCCGGGTTGACCACCGGGACGAACCAGAGCTCCCGGGTCTCGAGGAGCTGCTTGACCTCGGGGTTGCCCGCGCGACGCTCGGCAACGAACCACTCGAGGAGGCGCATGG
>DASUTZ010000049.1:0-2725 GCA_036374295.1 Actinomycetota bacterium | reverse complement strand
GCGGCCTCGGCCTTCGCCGGCCCGGGCATCCTCGCCCTGGGGCTGGGTGCCCTGCTCTGGCGGCTCGTCCCGCGACGGCCGCTGGGCTCGGTCCTGGGGCTGGCGGTCCTGGGCTGGGGGATCTTCGGGCCCACGCTGGCTCCCGACGTCTTCGGGGAGGCCGACATCCCCGTGTTCGTGATCCAGGGCGTGCTGCTGACGGCGTCCGCCGTGGCGGTCCTCGGCTTCAACCAGGAATCGGTTGGCCACGCGGTCCGCGCGGTGGCCGGGGGCGCCCGCAACCTCGCCGCGCGGCTGGGGCTCGCCTACCCGCTGGCCAAGCGGTTCCGGACCGTGATGACCCTCTCGATGTACGCGCTCGTCGTGTTCACTCTCGTCTTCATCTCGGTGCTGTCGAACATCTTCGGAGGCCAGGTCGAGGACTTCACCCGGCAGGAGGCGGGCGGCTACGACCTGCTGGTCCGGTCGTCGGCGGCGAACCCCCTGACGGCCGAGGCGGCCGCAGCCGAGGACGGCGTGGAGGCCGCGGCCCCCATCCGCTACGCGGCCTTCAGCGTGGAGTTCAGCACGGAGCTCCAGCCCGAGGCCGAGCCGTGGGCGCTCTCGGGGATCGAGGAGGGCTTCCTGGCCCAGGGTCCCCCGGCGCTGGAGAAGCTCGCCCCCGAGTACGGGAGCGAGCGCGAGGCCTGGGAGGCCCTGCTCGCCGATCCGTCGCTGATCATCCTGGACGGGTTCTTCCTCCAGCAGGGAGGGCCCGAGGCTCCGCCCGCCGATCTCGGCGACGCCGTCACGATCCGCGATCCCCTGACGGGCACGGAGGTCGAGCGCACGGTGATCGGCGTGACGCGGGGCGGCTTCTCGTTCTCGGGCCCCTTCGTGTCGGAGGAGAGCATCCTGGAGCTCGCCGGCCCCCGGGCCGTGGCCACCCGCCTCTACCTGACGCTCGAGCCCGGCGCCGACCCCGTGGAGGTGGCCACGCGGCTCGAGGAGGAACACATCCCGAGCGGGGTGGAGGCCAGGACGTTCCGGGCCATCGTCTCCGAGTCCCAGTCGGTGAACCTGCAGTTCATCCGGCTGATGCAGGGCTACCTGGCGCTCGGCCTGGTCGTGGGGATCTCGGGGCTGGGCGTGATCATGGTGCGCGCGGTTAGGGAGCGACGCCGAGAGATCGGGATCCTCCGCAGCCTCGGGTTCCAGTCCAGGACGGTGGGGCGCTCGTTCCTCCTCGAGTCGGCCTTCGTCGCGCTGGAAGGCTTGCTGGTCGGGGCCGCCCTGGCGATCGTCACCTCCTACCAGCTCGTGGAGAACGCGGAGGTCTTCGGGGACCTCGACGTCACCTTCGTGATCCCGTGGGGCGAGATCGCGATCGTCCTGGCCGCCACGCTCGTGGCGTCGCTGCTGGCGACGGGGTGGCCTGCGCGGCAGGCCAGCCGGATCCGTCCGGCGGTGGCCCTCCGCGTCGCGGACTGAACTTGTCTCGGGACACCCTCTCGGGGTAGAGGTACGAGCAGTGTCCGCGAACCGGAAGGAGGGATCATCCATGCGACGGATGCTCGTCGCCTCCATCGTGGCGGCGTTCGTGGTCGGCGCGTCTGGGATCGCCCAGGCCGACCACACGCACGTTAGGATCCTGCCGACCGGCGACTGCGTGATCCTGGCCGCCGACGGCAACGAGAAGTACGTCGTGCTGCCCGACGAGAACCCGCACGTCGACGCCGGGCTCCCCGAGAACCGGAAGCATCCCCTACACGTCCTGGTGCATCTCGGCCAGCCCGGCTCGGACGGCTCGATCGCCGTCATGGGTTCCGCCCAGGACCCCTGCAGCGAGGCGGGTGGACAGACCGGCAGCTACGTCAACCCCTAGCGACGGGATCCGTGTGTCGAGGGCCCGGCCGCGCGCAGCGCGGCCGGGCCCTCGACGTTCGTGGTAGGAAACCTTCGTGCGCGTCTGTCTGATGGTCGAGGGCCAGGAGGGCGTCACCTGGGAGCATTGGCTGGCGCTCGCTCGGGCCTGCGAGGAGCACGGCCTGGAGGGGCTCTTCCGCTCCGATCACTACCTCTCCGTGGAGGACGACGAGACGCGGGGATCGCTCGACGCCTGGACGACCCTGGCAGCGCTGGCCGCCGAGACCGAACGGATCCGGCTCGGCACGCTCGTCTCCCCTGTGACCTTCCGCCATCCGTCGCTGCTGGCGAAGGCGGCCGTGACGGCGGACCATATCTCGGGGGGGAGGGTCGAGCTGGGGATCGGGGCCGGGTGGCACCTGCGGGAGCACGAGGCGTACGGGTTTTCCTTCCCGGAGCCCCCCGAGCGGCTGGACCTGCTGGCCGAGCAGATCGAGATCGTCCACCGGCAATGGAGCGAACAGATGGTCTCGTTCCAGGGGAAGCACTACCGGCTCGAGGCCGTCAAGGCGTTGCCGAAGCCGGTGCAGGACCCGCACCCGCCGCTGATCATGGGAGGCCACGCGAAACGGCGCTCGGTCGAGCTCTCCGCCCGGTGGGCCGACGAGTACAACGTGTTCTTCTCGACGCCCGAGGAGTGCCGGGCGAAGCGGGCGCGCGTCGAGGAGGCGTGGAGGGTGGCGGGCCGGGAGGGGCTCGTCTTCTCCCTGATGACGCCGTGCGTGGTGGGCCGGGACGAGGGCGAGGTGGAGGAGCGAGTGGCGGCCGTCCAGCGCATGGAGGGGGAGGAGCCCGACCCCGTGGCCTACCGCTCGGCCAA
>DASUTZ010000048.1:0-31537 GCA_036374295.1 Actinomycetota bacterium | reverse complement strand
CTGGTCGAGCGCTGTGTGAGCGATCTCGCGGGCGCCGGAGTACAGTTTCTCTCGGTCCTGACCGTGGTGGAGTCCGAGCCCGACTGGCGGGAGACCGACAACTACGCCGACACCAGGGCGTTCTACAGAGCGCTTGGCTTCCTCCCCCTGCGCGAGCTCGCGCTCGAGGGCTGGGACGAACGGGCCGTGATCCTCGTCAGGCCCGTGCCCTGACGATCGGGCCGAGCAAAGCGATTCCCTCCTCGAGCCGCTCCTCCGAGGCCTGGCTGTAGGAGATGCGGATGTTGCGCTCCCCGCCCACGCCGCTGAAGAACGGCCTCCCGGGGACGACCGCGACGCCCGCCTGGAGCGCACGCCTCGCGACATCCGCGCCGTCCTCGGCCAGCTCCAGCCAGGTGAAGAAGCCGCCGTGCGGGTGCGTCCAGGTGGCGCGGTCGCCGACGTGGCGCTCGAGAGCGCTCATCGCGGTGTCTCGCCGCGAGCGGTAGATGCCGCGCGCCCGGTCGATCTGCTCGTCGAGGAGGCCGCGGCGGCCGTACTCCTCGAGCAGCCGCTGGCCGAGCGCGCCCGCACACTGGTCGGTGTTCTGCTTCGCGTTCACCATCTGGGCCACGACCTCGGCCGGGCCGGCCGCCCAGCCCAGCCGCACCCCAGGGAAGAAGGTCTTGGAGAACGTCCCGGCCTGCACGACCACGTCGGGTCCCAGCGCCCAGAGGCTCGGGGGGCGATCCTCCGTGAACCCGAGCTCCCGGTATGCGACGTCCTCCACCACGAGGAACCCGTGGCGCCGCGCCACCTCCACCAGCGCGGAACGCCGCTCCTCGGCCAGGCTGACCCCCGCGGGGTTCTGGTGGTCGGGGATCGTGTACAGGAGCTTCGGCCGGCCGCGCTCCCGGACCGTCGCCTCGAGCCGCCCCACGTCGAGCCCGTCGTCGTCCATCGGAACCGCCACCACGTCCGCCTCGAAGCTGCGGAAGGCCATGATCGCTCCGAGGTAGGTCGGCCCTTCGACGAGCACGAGGTCCCCGGGGTCGATCAGGCTCTTCCCGAGCAGCTCGAGGGCCTCGATCCCGCCGCTCGTGATGAGCAGCTCCTCGTCGCTCGGGCGCTGGCCCTCGCGCGTCTCGAGCCGGTCCGCCAGGAAGGCCCGCGGACCCGGCAGGCCCGGCGTCGGCGCGTACTGGAGTGCCGCGGGGTCCTGGGACACTCGCTGCACCAGCGCGGCGAGCTCGTCGGTGGGGAAGGTCTCGGGGTCGGGGAAGCCCCCCGCGAACGAGATGAGGTCGGTGGCGCCCGACAGCGCGAGGATCGACGCCAGACCCTCGCCCACATCGACGCGCGTCCTGCGCGCGAACCCCCAGTCGGTCGTCGCCCTCATGCTCACCTCCAGGGCCGCACGCTACCATGCGGCCTGGAGGTGGAGCCGTGCGAGCGCAGCACGTGGTGTTGTTCAAGTTCGCTCGTCCGCTGTCGGAGGACGAGGAGCGGGAGATGTTCGATCGGGTCCGGGCGTGGCCCGAGACGATCCCCGGATTCACGGGCCTGCGGCTCGGCAGGGACGTCAGCGGCCGCAACGAGGGCTACGAGTACCTGCTGCTCACCGAGTTCGAGAGCGAGGAGGCCCACCAGGCCTACTATTCGCAGCCCGCGCACACGTCGTTCAGCGAGTGGGTGTTCTCACGCGACTGTGAGGTGATCCGCGTGGACTACCCGCTCGACGATCGGAACCTGATCGTCTAGGTCGCGGAACGCAGGGCCAGGCCGTAGCCGGGCCCGAACACGACGCGCAGCACGCGAGCTCCCTCCGGCGACGAGACCGCAACGCTCCGCGAGGACCCGCCCGGGGGAAGGACCGCCATCGCCTCGGGCCGGAGCTCCGACCCGTCCACGACCACGGCCCCCTCGATCGGGAACACCAGGCCGCCTTCGCCCTCCTCGAGCTCCAGCGCGCTCTCGGACTCCTGCTCCATCCGGTCGTCGGTCCACAGACGGACGTCGCCGTGCAGCGGCAGGTCGGCCTTCGGGCCCACGATCTCCTTGGACTCCACGCCCGGGAACGCCTGGTAGCGAGGGGCGTCGGCGTCGCGCAGGGCCTGGAAGGAGGCGGTCGGGGGCACGGGGTCGGTCCCGTAGACGAGGATGAAGGCCCGGGCTCGCCCGTCGGTGTTGTTCCACTCCTGGTGGAACATCCCGCGGCGTCCCTCCGTGAGCCGCCCCAGGTCGCCGGTGCCCATGTGGCCGGTGATGCCGTTCAGCGCATCGTCGTGGTCCACCGTGCCCTCGAGGATGTAGAAGAGCCGCTCGTTCAGCCGGTGGGGGTGGTGCGTGATGCCCTTCCGGGGATCGAAGATCCCGTCGTGGACCATGATGAGCGGCCCCACGGCCTGCACCTCGACGAAGGGGCCGATCCACTCGTGGGCGATCAGGCCCGGGACGCCGAAGTCGGTCTCGCCCAGGACCCGGAGGTCCTCCTCGGTCAGCACGATGGTCTCGACGATCCGCTGCACGCCCCCACTGTACCCGTCACGGGAGGGCGGGTAGGCTGGCGCCGATGAGCGTACCGACCACGATGCGGGCGGCCCGCCTGCACAGCGTCCGGTCCGACGACGAGCGCGAGCTGATCTCGGTGGACGAGGTCCCGGTCCCCGAGCCGGCACCGGGCGAGGTCCTGGTGCGGATCGCCGCCTGCGGCATCTGCGCCAGCGACCTCCACGTTGTGGACGGGACCACGCCGGGCGGTCCGACGCCCCTCATCCTGGGGCACGAGGCCGCCGGTGTGGTGGAGATGCTCGGTGAGGGCGTGACGTCGTGGTCGGTCGGGGACCGCGTGGCGGTGCTGATGGCCAGGGCCTGCGGCGAGTGCCCCGCCTGCGCGGCCGGTCGCGAATCGCTCTGCGCGCGGCTGGAGATCCCGGGGATCGACGGCGACGGCTCGCAGGCCGAGTACGCGGTGGCCCGCGATCGGGACCTCCTGCCGGTGCCGGGGGGGATCCCCCTCGAGCAGGCGGCCATCCTGACCGACGCGGTGGCCACCCCGTTCCACGCGATGCGGCGCTCGGGGTTCGAGCCGGGGATGTCGTGCGCGATCTTCGGCCTGGGAGGTCTGGGGATGCACGCGCTCCTGCTGGCGCGAGCTCTGGGGGCCTCATGGGTGGCGGGCGTGGACCTCGACCCGGCCAACCTGGAGCGAGCCCTGGCGTGGGGAGCGGACGAGACGATCGACGCCGACGACGGCAAGCCGGCCCGCGAGATCCGCGGCCGCTCCGGCGGCGGGGTGGATCGAGCATTCGAGTTCGTGGGGAGCCCCGCCTCGCAGAGCCAGGCGGTGAAGTCCCTCCGCCCGGGGGGCCGGGCCACGATCGTGGGCCTCACGCCGGCTCCGCTCGACCTCCTCCCCTCGGCCCTGCTCGTCTCGCAGGAGCTCGAGGTGGTTGGCTCGTTCGGGTCGTCTCCCCGCGACCTCGAGGAGCTGCTGGCGATGGTCGAGCGGGGCGACCTCGACCTGGGCCGCTCGGTCACCCACCGGTGGCCGCTCGAGGCCTTCTCCGAGGGCCTACGCGCTCTCGAGACGCGCGAGGGCCACCCGATCCGCTCCGTAGTCGTCTACGACGAGGAGCCGGGCGCCGCACCCCCGCGCTGAACCCCGCTCACTCCACGGTGAAGCCGACCCGCATCCCCAGCTCGTAGTGAGCCTCGAGCTCGCCGTCCTCCTCCTCGACAATGTTGCAGATGAGCACGTAGTCGCCCGCGTCGAGGTCGAAGGTCGCCGACTCGGTCTCCCCGACGGGGAACTCCTCGATCTCTCCGATGACCTCGATGCCCTCGCCCTCCTCGTCGACCCCGCCCTCATCGGTGGTCGGGAGCTCCTCGGGGGCGAGGTCGGTTTGGATGACCACGAGCTCGTGAGGGTCGTCGGGCCCCTCGTTCGTGGCGTCGAAGGTCACCGACCCGGCGGAGACGGTGTCCTGGGCGGGCAGCACCGCGAACTCCTGGAGGGTGACCTCCACCGTTTCTTCGCCGCCCCCGCATCCCGCCGCCACGAGGGCGACGAGCAGGGCGAGGGCCGGCACCCGGTTCCTCATCATGGCGCCTCCTCCTCAGCGTCCGGCGGCTCGCAGGATCCGTTCCCGCTGCCCCTCGGACAGATGCTTGACCGCCTCGCGCAGGGTCACGCCCGATGCTCGGCCCGCTCGCGGCCCGAGCCACCGGGCCACGACGCCCGGGCGACGCTTGCCCGTCTCGCGCAGCACCCACCCGATCGCCTTCCGGATGAAGAACTCGCGCTCCTCGAGCATGGCGTCAGCGTAGCCCAGGAAGCGGTTAAGGCTCCCCGCGCCGGCTCGCAGGCCGGGCAGCAGCGCGAGCAGGGCCGACCGACGGATCCAGAAGTCGTCGTCGCCGGCCCACCGATCCAGGGTCGAGCCGAGCTCGGGCCACCGATCGACGAGCGAGCCGGCCACCTGGATCGCGAGGGGATCCACGAGGGCCCACGTACGGGACTCGCGGAGCAGCTCCTCGACAAAGGGAAGGTCATCGGGCCGCAGCAGGTCGGCCCGCTCGGCGAGGATCTCGACCGCCGCCATCCTCCGCTCGTGGACCGGCTCCTTCCACAGGGCCCGGGCAAGCGCCAGGAGCTCGGACCGATCGAGCTCGTGTTCCTCGAGGAAGCCCAAGGCCGTCCGGCGGATCGCCGGGACGCTGACGCCGAGGTGGCGCAGCGAGCTCTTCAGGTAGCGTCGTTCCTGCTCGGCCCGTTCGGCCCGGGCTACCGCTCCGAGGCGCCGCTCGAGCTCCTGGGCCGCCGCCCGCGCGTCCACTCGGTCAGAGCGTCGGCTTCGTCACCATCAGGAAGACGATCACGACGACCATCACTCCCAGGAGGATCCCGACCACCGTCCCTCGGGTCGACAGGCGCTGATAGGCGGGGGAGCGCGGACCGTCGTCCTCCAGCTCGCGGATCTGCTTGCGGAGGGTCGGGGTGTACACCCCGAGGCCGAGGAGGAGAACCCCGACGTAGATCCCGATCGAGGTCGAGATCCAGAAGGTGGAGATCGGGATGTCGGCGTTCCAGATCATCAGGAGCCCGGTGACGAGCAGGAGCCCGTAGGCGGGGTTGGCGAACCGGTCGTCCAGCGTCTTGATCGTGCGCAGGGCGAACGATTCGCGCTCCGGGTGCCTCGCCGCTCGGGCCAGCCAGATCGCGTACGAGGCGTTGAAGCCGACGGCGATGATGGCCAGCAGCACGTGAGCGAACTTCAGCCACTCGTAGAGCGTCGGCACGGTCGCAGGCTACCGGGGCGTGGAAGCCGGGTGCAAGGCCCCGGCACATCGAGGAGCACGACCGGGAGTTCGGCGGGTCGCCGTTCCGACGAGCTGGGCTGAACGGCGGTGTCCCCCTGCGGCGGGTAGACTGCCGCCCGTGCCCGACATCGGCATCGTCGTCGGGGGGCACATGTCCCTCATCGCGGACCTGGCGAAGGCCGCTGAGGCCGGCGGCTACGAGAGCGTCTGGGTGGCGGAGACCTCGCATACGCCGTTCGTCCAGGCCGCGGTGGCCGCGCAGTCGACCTCGAGGGTCACGATCGGTACCGCGATCGCGCTCGCCTTCCCCCGGAGCCCCACCGTCGTGGCCTCCACGGCCCGCGATCTTCAGGAGCTGTCGGGGGGTCGCTTCGTGCTCGGTCTCGGCTCGCAGGTGAAGCGGGTGAACGTCCAGCGGTTCGGGGTGCCGTTCGAGCACCCCGCGCCGAAGATGGCCGAGTACGCGGAGGTCGTGCGCGGGGTGCTCGCCACCTTTGACGGGGAGCCGATCGATCACCGCGGCCGCTTCTACGAGATCACGATGCCTCCCTTCCCCGGCGCCTCGTCCGTACCTCGCATCCCCCTCTACCTCGCGGGGGTCAACGAGAAGATGATCGAGACGGCGGGCCGCGTCTACGACGGGCTCCTGGGGCACCCGATGACGTCGCCGGCCTACGTGGCCGAGGTGGTCAGGCCGGCCGTGGAGCGGGGAGCGGCCGCCGCCGGGCGCGATCCGAGCGAGGTCGACCTCACCACGAGCGTGATCATGCAGGTCCACGACGACGTCGAGACGGCTCGCCGTCAGGCCGCGTACCAGGTCGCCTTCTACGCCACGACCCGGACGTACAAGCCGGTGCTGGCCCTCCACGGGTTCGAGGAGCTGTCGGCGCCGCTCCGGGAGGCTCACGCCGCTCGCGATCTCGAGCGGATGGCCGACCTCGCCATGTCGATGGTGGACACGTATGCGATCTGCGGGCCGCCCGAGGCCTGTCGCGAGCAGCTCGCCGCCTACGACGGCCTCGTGGATCGGATCGTCCTGGGCGGGGCCTGGGTGGGCCCGGATCGCTCGGCGATCGTGGAGAACTACCGGCGGATCCTCTCGGACTTCACCCCCCACGGGTGAGCGAGCCGCCGGGCGAGGTCCGCCGGCTGGCGGAGGAGCGGGCCGAGGCACGCGCGGCGCGGGACTTCGACCGGGCCGACGCGCTCCGCGAGCGCCTGGTGGCGCTGGGCTGGGAGGTCCGCGACGCGCCGGACGGCTACGACCTGTCGCCGGCCGGTCCCGCGCCGCGCGTGCCCCCCGAGGCCGTTCCGTCGCGCCTGGAGGAGCCCCCCACCCACGACCTGACCGTCCACTGGCTGGCGGAGCGGTGGTGGGACGACGTGCTCCGGGGCGTGGCCTCGTTCCGCCGCTACGAGGGCGATCGGCGGGTCGAGCACCTCGTCGTGGAGGCCGATCCCGCCCCGCCGGGCACCTGGCCCGAGGGCGTCCGGGTCCTGCCGCTCGACCGCGATCCCGGGTTCGGGTCGGCGAGGGCGGCCGGCCTCCGGCAGACGATGGGGCGGATCGCGATCGTGGCCGACGCCTCGGTAGAGGCCGTGGGCGATCCCTACGCTCCGATCGAGCGGGCACTCGCCGACGAGACGATCGGGGTCTGCGGGCCCGTGGGCGCTGTCACGCGAGACCTCCGCTCCTTCGAGGAGTCCATCGCCCCGGACGTCGACGCGATCCAGGGCTACCTGATGGCCCTGCGGCGCGACCTTCTGGCCCGAGTGTCCTTCGATCCCGGCTACCGCTTCTACCGGTGGGCGGACGTCGACCTCAGCTTCGAGGTGAAGGCCCTGGGGCTCCGGGCCGTCCGCATCGACGTGCCGATCCGGCGGCACGAGCACCGAGGGTGGGCGGCCCTCGACCCCGCGGAGCGTGGCCGGCGCTCCAGGCGCAACCACGCCAGGTTCCTGCGGCGGTTCGGCGAGCGGAGCGACCTCCTCGTCAACCCGCCGGCGTAGCCGCCCCCTCCACGGCGGCGGCCACCTCGGCCCGCTCCTCGTCGGTCAGGGTCCGCAGCGGCGGCCGCACGTCCTCTCGCACGGGGACGCCCCGCAGCCTCAGCGCGGCCTTGAACACGGCCGGGACCGGGAGGCGCTGCAGCCGAGCCCGGAGGGCCCCGACCCGCTCCCCGAGGGCGGGGTCCCGGGACCGGACGAGCTCGGCCACGAGCTCGGGGAAGGCGCTGGCCAGTCCGGAAACCGCCCCGATCGCTCCGCGCCCCAGGCCCTCGAGGATCAGAGCCTCGGGCCCGACCAGCACGTCCAGCCCCTCGAGCAGGTAGGGAGCGAACCGCTCCAGCGGCGCGTCGGACACCTTCATCCCCAGGAAGTTGTCGGCCACACCCCGGAGGTCGCTCAAGACCTCGACCGGCACCGCGTACCCACTGCGGTCGGCGAACTCGTAGACGTAGAAGGGGAGGGGCGCCGCGGCGGCGGCCGCCTCACGGAAGTGCCGGAGGAGGCCCACGGGCTCGAAGGGGTAGTAGGGGGGCGAGATCACCGCCACGGCGTCGGCGCCGGCTTCGGCCGCGTGCGCCGCCAGCGCCGCCGTCTCGCTCGTGGTCTGCGCTCCGCAGTGGACGGCGACTCGCAGCCGCCCCGCGGAGGCCTCGACGAACCGCTCGGCCACGCGCCGCCGCTCCTCGCCGGAGAGCATGATGCCCTCGCCTGTGGTGCCGAGCGCGAGGATGCCGTCCACCCCTCCCTGGTGGAGGAAGTCGACGACGGGTCCGACCGCGTCCTCGTCCGGCCGAGCCCCGCCGTCCTCCAGCGGGGTCACCGAGGCGGCAAGCGTGCCGGAGAGCCTGCTCACGTGGGCCGGTGGATCTCCTCGGTCTCCCGCGCCCCGTCGCCCACGGCCTCCCCGTCGCCCTCGGCCTCCGAGGGCTCGAGCCGCCGCGTGGTCTCCTCGGCCCGGGGCTCCTCCCCGGGCTCGGGGATCGGCTCCTCGCCGTCGACCCACTCCTTCAGCTCCCGGCCCTCGATCGTCTCCCGGGCCATCAGGACCTTGGCCAGCCGGAGCATGAGGTCCTTCTTCGGCTCGAGGATCGAGCGGGCCCGCTCCCGGGCCTGTGTGAGGAGCCGCGTGACCTCCTCGTCGATCAGGCGCATCGTGTCGTCGGAGATGTTGGGCCGGTCGGCGCCGGGGAACAGCGGGCGGCCCTGCGCGTCGCGGAAGCCGTCGTTCCCGAAGGAGATCGGCCCCACCTTCTCGCTCATCCCGAACTCGATCACCATGGCCCGGGCGATCTGGGTGGCGTTGGCGAGGTCATTGTGCGCGCCTGTGGAGACGTCGCCGAACGCGATGCCCTCGGCGACGCGGCCTCCGAGCGCGATGGCCAGCTGGTCGTTCAGCTCGGCGTCGGTGTGGTAGGTCCGATCCTCCGTCGGACGGAAGTACGTCACTCCCCCCGCCCGGCCTCGGGGGATGATCGTGACCCGGTGGAGGACGTTCGTCCCCGGCAGGTCGAGCGCGACGAGGGCGTGACCCAGCTCGTGGACCGCGCTCAGCTCGCGCTCCCGGTCGCTCATGACCTTGCTCCGGCGCTCCACCCCGACCGTGACGCGGTCGATCGCCTCCTCGAGCTCGGCCATGCCGACGGCGTCCTTCTCGCGACGGGCTGCGAGCAGGGCGGCCTCGTTGATGATGTTTGCGAGGTCGGCGCCGGTGAGCATCGGTGTCCTCGCCGCCAGCAGATGGAGGTCGACGTCGGGGCTCATAACGACGTCCTTCGCGTGGACCTTCAGGATCTCCTCGCGGCCCTTGAGGTCGGGGCGGTCCACCACGACCTGCCGATCGAAGCGGCCTGGCCTCAGCAGCGCGGGGTCCAGCACGTCGGGGCGGTTCGTCGCCGCCATGATGATGACGCCCTTCGACGTGTCGAACCCGTCCATCTCGGAGAGCAGCTGGGTCAGGGTCTGCTCGCGCTCGTCGTGCGATCCGAGGCTCCCACCCATCGCGCCCGAGCGGCTCTTCCCCAGGGTGTCGATCTCGTCGATGAAGATCAGGACCGGCGCCTTCTCCTTCGCTTGCTGGAACAGCTCACGGACGCGCGCCGCGCCCAGGCCCACGAACATCTCGACGAAGTCGGAGCCGGACATGTAGAAGAACGGCACGCCTGCTTCGCCGGCCACCGCCCGGGCCAGCAGGGTCTTCCCGCAGCCGGGAGGGCCCATCAGCAAGACGCCCTTGGGGATGCGCCCGCCGAGCCGCTGGTACTTCTTGGGGTTGGCCAGGAAGTCCACGACCTCGCGGAGCTCCTCGATCGCCTCGTCGAGCCCCGCCACGTCGTCGAACGTGGTCTTGAGGTCCTTCCGGTCGTAGATCTTCACGCCCTTCTTCCCGAGGTTGAGCGCGCTCCCCGCGCCACCCCCGGCCATGCGTCGGAAGAAGAGGAACATCAGCCCGAAGATCAGGATGAAGGGCCCCCAGACGGCCAGGAAGTTCACGAATCCGCTCGGCTGCTCGCCGGTGAACTCGACGCCGTTCTCCTGGAGCAGGCTGATCAGCTGCTCATCCTGGACGTCCGGCGGACGGATGACCTGGAACCGCTCGACATCGCCTTCCTGGTTCTGGAACTCCCCCTCGATGGAGCCACTCGAGATGCGCACGAGCCCTTCGATGCGTTCCTCCTGGACCAGCGCGAGGAACCTCGAGTAGGAGATCTCGTCGGTCGAGCGCACGAACAGGCTCTGGAGGAAGACGAGGAGGAGGAAGGCGAGCAAAAGGTACCCGATCGGGAAGCGCCAGCGACGGCCGTCCCCGCTCCCGCCGCCGAAGTCGAAGCCCTGCCAGCGGCCGCGACGCTCGTCGTCACCCATGTCCCGACCATCTTCCCACACGGGCCGGGAGACGAGCGCTCCGGGCGAGTATGCTTGCCAGCATGCCCGATCGGGAAACCTCCGAGCCCCCACGGAGCGTGACGACCGTTCGGACCGACGCGTCCCGTGAGGAGCTCGATCGGCGCTTCGAGCTCGAGGCGATCCCTCTTCTCGAGGACATGTACGGGGCGGCCATGCGGCTCACCAGGAACCCGGCCGACGCCCAGGACCTCCTCCAGGAGACCTACCTCCGGGCCTACCGCGGGTTCGCCGGCTTCGAGCAGGGCACGAACCTCAAGGCGTGGCTGTACCGGATCCTCACGAACAGCTACATCAACCTCTACCGGAAGCGCCAGCGAGAGCCCCAGACCGTCTCGGACGATGAGGTGGAGGAGTGGTACCTGTACTCGAGGCTTCGCGAGTCCGACCTCGAGCCCTCGGCCGAGGCCGAGGTGATCGAGCGGCTGCCCGACGAGGACGTCCAGGCTGCGCTCGCTTCGCTGCCGGACGTCTACAGGATGGCGGTGATCCTCGCCGATATCGAGGGCTTCTCGTACAAGGAGATCGCATCCATCCTTGACGTCCCGATCGGGACGGTCATGTCGCGCCTCCATCGGGGAAGAAAGGCGCTCGAGCGGGCGTTGTGGGACATCGTGCGGGAGCGTGGCGTTGTCAGGGACTGAGTGCGAGGAGATCCTCCGCCAGGTTGAGGTGTACCTCGACGGCGAGCTGCCGGCGGAGGAGGCCGCCCGCGTCGAGGGCCATCTTGCCGGGTGCAGCCCCTGTCTCGAGCGTCAGGAGTTCGTGTCGAACCTCCGGCGCATCCTCCGGGAGAAGTGCGGGGGCGTCGAGCGTCTGCCGGACGCCGCCCGTGAGCGGATCCATCGGACGGTGGCGCGAGAGGCCGCGTCGGAAACGGACTGAACCGAGCCCGTCTCGGCGGCGTATCACCCTGCAAGGAGCGGTCCGGACGTCCCCGGCCGATCGCGTCATGCAGGGAAAGCGACCGGGAAGGATGCCCCGCCCATCCAAGCTGGAGGCCGCAGGCAGGGTCTGCGCGGCCCCCGGGTGCGAGACGGGGCTCTCGATCTACAACGCCAAGAGCACCTGCTGGCAGCACACCGATCTGACGTTCCCGAACTTCCGCGGGAAGCGGCTCGCCAAGGGCTCCGCCTGAGCGCGTCGGTGGCGGGAGTCCCACAAGGTCACCTATACTCCTGCGAGAAACCCGCTCTGCGCCCCGACGGACGTAGGTCCACGGAACGGAGGAACACGTGACGAACGGGAGCGCAAACGCCGAGTACCTGAAGACCGCGGAGGTCGCCGAGATTCTCCACGTCTCGCCGAAGACGGTGACGCGATGGGCGAAGGACGGCAAGCTGCCCCACTCGAGGACGCTCGGCGGGCACCGTCGGTTCCCGGCCGAGGCCATCAGGCGCCTGGCCGAGGGCCTGGTGCAGGTCGACGAGATCGAGACGCCGTAGCGGTCACGAGCGGGCTCCGGCCGGGGGACAGATGCAGCTCCTCCTCGGCCTCGTGATCCTCCAGTTCGGTCTGGGCATCTTGTTGGCCGGCGTGGCCGGGCGGGTGCGTCGGGATGCGGGGGGCTCCTTCTGGGCGGGCGCCGCCCTGTCGGCCCTGCTCGGTCTGGTGGGGTTCTGGATCGTGGTGGCCTCCGCCCGGCGAGCCTCGCGATCGTGAGCGGCGCCCGCCGTCTCGGTCTCCTCGGGTCGGGGGAGTTCGAGCCCTGGGCCGAGGAGGTCGACCGCTGGCTGCTGGACGGTGCATCGGACGGCCGGGTCCTCGTGGCGCCCGCCGCCAGCGCCGCGGAGGGGGAGGAGGTCTTCTCACGCTGGGGCCGCCGGGGCGTCGCGCACTACGAGCGCCTCGGGTACGCGGCCGAGGTGCTGCCCCTGAAGACGCGGGACGACGCCGCCGACCCCCGGCTCGCGTCGCGGCTCGACGAGGCCTCGATGGTGTTCTTCTCGGGCGGCAATCCTGCCGATCTCGCCGCGACGCTCGCCGGGACTTTCTTCTGGGATCGACTCCTCCAGCGGCTTGGGGAGGGGCTCGCGTTCGGCGGCTGCAGCGCGGGCGTGGCCTTCCTCGGGGAGCTGGCGCCCGACTCCTCGATCGCCGATCCGCCGGGAGGCGATCCCTGGAGGCCGGGGCTGAGCGCGTTCGGGGGCGTCGTGCTCGCGCCACACTGGGACACCGTGGACGCGCACGTCCCCGGATTCCGGACGGCGGTGGAGCGGATGGTCGGTCCGGGCCTCGTCCTGGTCGGGGTGGACGAGCGGACCGCCTTGATCGGGGACGGTCGGACGTGGCGCGTGACGGGCGAGGGGTCGGTCCACGTCCGATTCCAGGACGCATGGACCTCGTACCCGCCCGGCCGGACGCTGCCCTCCGGCGTGCTCGGTTTGACGAGCGCCGCCCGGCCCGCGTAAGGTTCCGCTCACGATGACGAGTCCCGTTCGCACCTGGCGCTGGGCCTGGCGCCCCTCGGGTGGGGCGGGACCGCTCATGGCCTGATCACGCCGTAGCAGCCGCACCACTCGAGGACCTCCGATCGGGGGTCCTTTCTCGTTCCCGGAGGAGCTTGGCCGCGATCACCGACACCGACATCGATCTCCACACCCGCTCGATCCGCCACCACGGGCGCGGCGTGTTCCGAGGCGCGCCCCACGGCTTCGTCGCCGGCCGCAATCACTCGCTCGCCGCCCGCCGCCTGCCCGACGCGCTGGAGGTCGCCCGGGCGGAGGACGGCGAGGTCATGGGCGTTCGACACCGGTCACTGCCGGTGGAGGGCGTGCAGTTCCACCCCGAATCGGTGCTGACGCCGCTCGGGCCATCCCTTGTACGCAACTTCCTGGAGTGGAGGTGAGGCAGATGTCGATCACGGACGCGCTCGCACGCCTGCTGGAGGGCTCGGACCTGTCCCGCGAGGAGGCGCGGGCCGTGACGGGCGAGATCATGCGGGGGGAGGCGACTCCCGCTCAGATCGGGGGGTTCCTGGTGGGCCTCCGGATGAAGGGGGAGTCCCCGGACGAGATCGCCGGGTGCGCCGAGGCGATGCGTGAGCACGTGCTCCCCGTCGCTCCCCGCCGTCGGGATCTCATCGACACCGCCGGCACCGGCGGCGACGGGGCCGGCACGCTCAACCTCTCGACGGCGGCCGGGCTCGTCGCCGCCGGTGCCGGAGCCGGGGTGGCCAAGCACGGGAACCGCGCCGTGTCGTCGGCCTCGGGCTCGGCAGACGTCCTGGAGGCGCTGGGGTTCTCCCTCGACCTCTCGCCCGAGCGGATCGCCGAGTCGATCGACGAGCATGGGTTCGGGTTCCTCTTCGCGCCGGCGCATCACCCCGCGATGCGGCACGCGGGTCCGGTCCGCCGGGAGCTGGCCGCGCGCACCGTCTTCAACGTGCTCGGGCCGCTGACGAACCCGGCCGGGGCCCGGGCCCAGCTCGTGGGCGTGTACGCGCGGGAGCTGGCCGGGACCGTAGCTAGGGTCCTGGCCCTGCTCGGCGCGGACCGCGCCCTCGTGGTGCACGGGGCGGGCGGGATCGACGAGCTCTCGCCCGCGGGGCCCAACCTCGTGTTCGAGGTCGAGGAGGGTCGTGTGGAGGAGACGATCGTGGACCCGGCCGATCTCGGGATCGACGGATGCGCTCCCGACGACCTCCGGGGCGGGACGCCGGAGGAGAACGCCGCGGCGATTCGGGAGGTGTTCGATGGGGCGGCTGGGCCGAAGCGGGACGCGGTGCTGCTGAACGCGGCGGCCGCGCTGCGGATCGCCGGGCTCGTCTCGGACCTCCGGGAGGGCCTGGCCGCGGCGGCCGAGGTCGTGGACGGCGGCGCGGCCGCCGAGAAGCTCGAGACGCTGGTGGCGTTCAGCCGCGCCGAGGAGGCCGTGGCGTGAGGCGGTTCCGCCACGCGCTCTCGACCCCGGGCCTCTCCGCGATCGCCGAGATCAAGCGGCGCTCCCCCTCGGCCGGCGATCTGCGGCCGGACGCGGACGTCCCCCGGCTCGCCCGCGCCTTCGAGCGCGCGGGGGCGGTGGCGCTGTCCGTCCTCGTGGACGAACGCTTCGCAGGATCCCTTGGGGACCTCCGCGCCGCCCGAGCCGCCACGGACCTGCCCATCCTGGCCAAGGGGTTCTTCCGCACCGAGGAGGAGTTGGAGGCGGTGCGCCGGGCGGGCGCCGACGCCGCCCTCCTCCTGCTGCGCGATCTGGACGATCGGGCGACGCGCCGGCTGATGGCCCGGGCCGAGGAGATGGGGCTGGAAACGCTCGTGGAGGCGCACGATGGGGACGAGCTGGGGCGGGCGGCCGGGCTCGGGGCCGACCCGATCGGGGTCAACGCCCGGGACCTCTCCACCTTCCGCGTGGACCGCGCCCGCCAGCTCGGCCTCGTCGTGCGGGCGCGCGGAGGCGTCGTGGTGGCCGAGTCTGGCGTCACGAGCCGCGCGCAGGGCGCCGAGGCCGAGCTGGCGGGCGCCGACGCGATCCTGGTGGGCACGGCCCTGATGCGCGCTCCCGACCCCGCGGCCAAGCTGCGTGAGCTCATCGCCCGCCCCCTCGTCAAGGTGTGCGGGCTCACCCGGGACGAGGACGTGGCCGCCGCGGCCGAGGCCGGCGCGGACATGGCTGGGTTCGTCCTGGCCGAGAGCCCGCGCAGGGTGGGGCGGCCGCTCGATGTCCCCGACGAGATGCTCTCGGTGGGCGTCGTCGTGGGAGCCACGCGCCCCATCGGCACGGATCTCGTGCAGGCCTATGCGTCCGAGGAGGGCCACCGGGGCCGCGACGGCCTCCTCCTGCGACGTGGCCGGGTCGTCGCCCGAGTCCCGGACCTGCCCTGGACAGGCGACGACCCGGCCCACCTCGGTCGCGCGGCCCGCGTGCCGGGTCGCGTGATGCTGGCGGGAGGGCTGACACCCGGGAACGTGGCCGCGGCCGTCCGCATGGTACGGCCCTGGGCCGTCGACGCCAGTCGCGGCCTCGAGTCCGCGCCGGGGATCAAGGATCCCGGGACGATCCGCGCGTTCGTGGCCAGGGCTCGGGAGGCGGCGTCGTGATGCGCGTCGGGATCGGTCGGGGGTTCGGCGGTCGCTTCGTCCCCGAGACGCTGATCCCCGCGTTGGACGAGCTGGCGGAGGCCTGGGAGGAGGCGAGGGCCGACCCCGGGTTCCGGCAGGAGCTGGACCGGCTGGGACGAACGTACGGGGGTCGACCCACGCCCCTGTTCCCGGCCGAGCGTCTCGCCCCGGAGCGGCGCCTCTACCTGAAGCGGGAGGACCTCCTACACACGGGGGCGCACAAGCTGAACAACGCGCTGGGGCAGGGCCTCCTCGCCCGGCGGTTGGGGAAGCGGCGCGTCGTGGCCGAGACGGGCGCGGGCCAGCACGGCGTGGCGGCCGCTGCCGTGTGCGCCCTTCTCGGCCTGGACTGCGTCGTCTACATGGGCCAGGAGGACGCGCGCCGTCAGCACCCCAACGTGGAGCGGATGCGGCTCCTCGGCGCGGAGGTGCGGCTCGTCTCGTTCGGGACCCGGACGCTCCGCGAGGCCGTCTCGGAGGCGATCAGGGATTGGATCGAGCACGTGGACGACACGCACTACCTCCTCGGCTCCTGCGTCGGGCCCGAGCCCTACCCTGACCTCGTGGCCACGCTCCAGGAGGTGATCGGCAGGGAGGCGAGGGAGCAGATCCTGGCCGCGGAGGGCCGCCTCCCCGATGTGGTCGTGGCCTGCGTGGGGGGAGGGTCGAACGCCATCGGCCTCTTCCGGGCCTTCGTGGACGATCCCGGCGTGCGCCTGATCGGCGTCGAGGCCGAGGGGGCGGCGAGCCTCACCCGGGGCAGGCCCGCCGTGCTGCACGGCGCGCGCTCCTACGCGCTCGCCGACGAGGATGGGCAGATCCACGATGCGCGTTCGATCTCCGCGGGCCTCGACTATCCGGGAGTGGGGCCCGAGCACGCCCGGCTGCGCGAGTCGGGCCGGGTCGAGTACGTGACGGCCTCGGACGAGGAAGCTCTGGAGGCGTTCCGGCTCCTGTCGCGGGCCGAGGGCATCATCCCCGCGCTGGAGCCCGCGCACGCGATCGCCCGGGCGCTGGAGCTGGATGCCCAGCTCGTCGTCGTCGGCCTCTCCGGCCGCGGGGACAAGGAGCTGGGAACGGTGCTGGGATGAGCACGCTCGCGATCTACCTGATGGCGTCGCGGGGCCTCCCGGGCCTGGTCGAGGCCGCGGTGGAGGCGGGGGCAGACCTCGTCGAGGTCGGCTTCCCCCACTCGGACCCACTCGCCGACGGTCCGGTGATCCGCCGGGCAGGGGAGCGCGCGCTGGCCGAGGGGATGGGCCCGGCTGCGTGCCTGGAGGCGTTGTCCCGGGCCCGGCGGCGGGTGGAGGTCCCGCTGGTCCCGATGACGTACTCGGCGGTGCTCGAGGCCTACGGCTGGGACCGATTCGCGGCGGAAGCCCTCGAGGCGGGTGCGTCGAGCCTCATCGTGGCCGACCTGCCCTCCGACGCCATGCCCGAGCTCAGGCGGGTGCACCTCGTGGCGCCGACGACGCCGACGACGCGGATCCGCCTCGCGTCCGGACGCACCGACGGCTGGCTGTACCTGGTGAGCGTGGCGGGCACCACCGGGCCCCGGGGGGAGGCGCCGCCCCTCCTCCCCGACCTGATCAGGCGGGCCAGGGCGGTGACGGCGCTCCCGCTCCTGGCCGGGTTCGGGATCGCTTCCCCCGCACACGCCGCGGCCGCCGCGCGGCTCGCCGACGGCGTGGTCGTGGGCAGCCGGGCGGTCGAGGCGGTGGAGGAGGGCGGCCCGGAGGGCCTGCGCGACCTCGTCGCGGCCCTCCGGGCCGCCCTCGACTCGGCCGATTCCGGACGAGGCGTTTCCGTCGGGTCACAGCCCTAGAGGGCGTCCCCCATCCGCCCGACAGGACAACCACTCCCGAGAACCCTCCCGCTTCGTCATCAAGCGGCTTGCTCCCCCTCCGATATCCCTTGTGGAAGCGCGGACCCGCATCGGTTCGCACGATCGGGAGGAAGAGGATGACCGACGCACACGCATCGCCCGCCGCGGGACGGCGAGAGAGGCGCACGGGGGCGAAGATCGGCCTGACGATGCTCATCCTGGCACTCCTCGGCGCCGTGGTGGGCCTCGGGACCTTGTCAGCCTTCAGCGCGACCACGGAGAACCCCGGGAACGCCTTCGACGCGGGGACCGTCTCCATCACGGACGACGACAGCGGAACCGCGATGCTGTCCCTGGCCAACGCGAGGCCGGGCGACTCGGACACCGCCTGCATCGTGGTGACCTACACGGGCACGCTGCCGGCCACCGTTCGGCTGTACGGCACCACCGGCGGCACCGGGCTCGATCAGTACCTCGATCTCACCGTGACCCGGGGGATGATCGCCGGGCCGTCGTTCGACTCGTGCGCGGGCTTCACGCCCGACGGGGGCGGCGGCCTGATCTATTCGGGGACGATGGCGGGCTACCCGGATGCCTACGGCGCAGCGCTCGTCGATCCCGACGGGTCGTGGACGAGCGGCGAGTCGCGGGCCTACCGCTTCGAGGTCTCCGTGCAGGACGACGGCGGAGCCCAGGGGCTGAACGCGACCCAGAGCTTCACCTGGGAGGCTCGGAACACCTGATGGACGCCACGCTCCAGGCTCGGGCGAGCGCGAGGCCCCGGATCCCCGGGGTCTCGCTCGTCGTCCTGGGGACGCTCACGATTCTCCTCTTCGTGATGGTGACGATGATGGTGGCCGGGTTCCGATTCCTGGTTGTGCGGAGCGGGAGCATGGAGCCGGCGATCGGGACCGGGGACGTGGTCGTGGTCAAGACCGTGAGGCCGGGCGAGGTCGCCCCCGGAGACGTCGTCACGTTCCGCGACGCCACGAGGGAGGGCAGCCTGGTCACGCACCGGGTGGTGAGCGTCGAGCGGCGGCACGGCCGCTACGACTTCGTCACCAGGGGCGACGCCAACACCGGCCAGGAACGCTGGTCGGTCGGAGCGGAGGGCACGATCGGGGTGGTTCGGTCCGCGATCCCGATGGTCGGATACCCCCTCCACTGGCTGGGCTCCGCGACCGTGCGGGTCGTGCTCCTCGTCGGGGGCTCGATCCTGGTCGGTGGGGCGCTCCTCCGACGCGTCTGGTGAGGGTGAGGGGCCGTGCGCGGAGCGTCGCGTCTGCTGGCCGCGGGGGTCGGGATCCTGGTCGCGGCGCTCCTCGGCTCGACGACCGCCGCGTTCTCCACGGTCACGGAGAACCCCGCCAACACCTTCCAAGCCGCCCCTTCCTTCTGCGGGGCCCAGACGCTCGCCGCCATCGGCGACGCCTGGGTCGTCACGAATCCCTCCGGCACCAACCACGGTGGGGAGGCCGAGCTCTCCGTCGTCTCCCGGGCTCAGGACCGGCGGACGTTCGTGGCCTTCGATCTGCCTCCGGTGCCGGCGGGGTGCGCCCTGACCGACGCCAGGCTGCGGCTGCACGCCACGTCCTCGACCGGCGCCCGGACGATCCTCGCGTACCGCGCGGCCTCGAGCTGGACCGAGGGCGGCGTGACCTGGGCGAACCAGCCGGCCACCTCGGGGTCGCCCGCCTCGAGCCCCTCGGGAACGGGCTGGCGGGAGTGGCCGGTGCTCCAGCAGGTCCTCGAGATGTACGCCTCGGGGAACCACGGCTTCATGCTGAGGGACCAGGTCGAGGGCTCGGGCGGGCAGGGCTTCGAGCAGGCCTACGACAGCCGGGAGTCGGGCCCCGACGGCCCCGCCCTCGTGCTCACCTTCGGCTGACCACCCGTGCGGGCCGCGCTAGCATGGCCGCATGACGCTCGTCCGAACCCAGCCGGGGCGCATCTGGCGGATCACCCTGGCGCGCCCGGACCAAAGCAACGCCGTGAACGCGGCGATGCTGGGAGAGCTGATGCGGGCGCTGGGCGATGCCGCCGCCGACCGGGACGCCCGGGTCGTTCTGCTCTCGGGGGAGGGACGGCACTTCTGCGCAGGCGCCGACATCGACGAGCTGGCCCGCGCCACGGAGGGACCCGACGGCATCGACTACGGCCGCGCCCTCGAGGAGGTCATGCGCTCGATCGAGGACCTCCCCGTTCCTGCCCTGGCGGTGGTGCAGGGGAGCGCGCTCGGCGCGGGATGCCAGCTCGTCGTGGCCTGCGACCTGGGGATCGCCGCCGTCGACGCCACGTTCGGCATCCCCTCTGGGCGTCTCGGGGTGGTCGTCGGGTACGAGAACATCCAGCGGCTCGTGCTCGCGGTCGGGCCCAAGCGCGCAGGCGCCCTGCTGCTGGGGACGAGGACGATCTCCGGCCAGGAGGCGGCCGACTGGGGCCTGGTCGGCGAGGCGGTCCCGCCGGAGGACCTTCCCGACCGCGCGCTTTTCTACGCGGAGGAGATCGCGGACGCCGCCCCGCTGTCCGTCCAGGCCTCGAAGCGTGGGATCCGGCAGGTGCTCTCTCGTCTCTCGATCGACCGCGAGGCCGAGGGGTTCCGGGTCGCCGACTTCGACATGATGGCCGCCCACGCGTTCGGGAGCGAGGACCTTCAGGAGGGGATCGCCGCGTTCCGCGAGCGGCGAGACCCCGACTTCCGCGGGCGCTGATGGCGAGGGCCCTCACCAGGGAGTCGCCGCTCGCGGAACGCGGCCCCGAGGTGATCGATCTTCTCAAGCGCGAGTACCGGGGCGCCCGCGTGGCCCTCGCCTTCGAGACGCCCCTGGAGTGCCTGGTGGCGACGATCCTCTCCGCGCAGTCCACCGACAAGAAGATCAATGAGGTGACCGCGACCCTCTTCCAGAAGTACCGGACGGCCGAGGACTACCTGAAGGTCCCCGATGACGAGCTGAAGGAGGATCTCCGCCCGACCGGGTTCTTCAACCAGAAGACGAAGGCGGTCCGCGGGGCTTGCCGGATGATCGTGGAGGAGTTCGGCGGCGAGGTCCCCGACTCGATGGACGACCTCGTGCGGCTGCCCGGCGTCGCGCGCAAGACCGCGAACATCGTGCTCTGGAACGCCTATCCGGAGAAGGCGAAGGACGACCCGGACGCGGGCATCGCGGTGGACACCCACGTGAAACGCGTCTCCGGGCGGCTGGGCCTCACCTCACAGAAAGACCCCGACAAGATCGAGCGCGACCTGATGGCCCTGCTCCCGCGGGACGACTGGTCCGGTTTCAGCTACATGCTGATCGAGCACGGGCGACGGATCTGCGACGCGAAGCGACCCCGGTGCGAGGATTGCGTCGTCAGCCACCTCTGCCCGGCGAGCCGGGTCTAGTCGCCGCGCCTCCCCACGAGCCGCCACGCGAGCGGCAGGGCGCCGGCCGCCAGCAGCAGCTTGAGGACGTCGCCCACGACGAACGGGTAGAGGCCGGCGGTGAGGGTCTCCTTGACGCTCGGCTCGTGGCCGAGGAAGGCGGCGAACGTCGGTGAGGCATGGAGCCACACGATCCCCACGACGTAGATGACGATGTGCCCCAGCAGCATCACGCTGATCGAGGAGCGGATGCTGCGGTCCCATCCTCGGCCGGCCAGCCAGCCCATCAGGATCGCGGCCGCAAGGAACCCCCAGATGTACCCGCCGCTGGGGGTGACGAGGGTCAGCACCTCGTACCCCGCGTTGCCCTCGGCGGCGAACGGGAGCCCCACGGCGATCTCGGCCAGGTACAGCGCCAGGGTGAGCCCCCCGAGCAGCCAGCCGAACGCGGTGCCGACGAGGAGCACCCCGAGGGTCTGTCCGCTGATGGGCACCGGCGTGAACGGCAGCCGAACCGAGACCTGGGCCAGTGCCGCGATCAGCAGGCTCCCGCCGATCGCCAACGCGGCCTGGAACGCGAGTCGAGCGCCTCGGGCTCGGGGCATGGGCAGGGCTTGGGCGAGCGCATTCACATTCCCTCCTCCTTCGGTCGCGGCGGACCCACGGTCACGGATCCGCGATCCCGACGAGCCGGACGGCCGCGGCGACGGCCGTCGCAATTGTCAGAATCATGAGCAGGGCCAGACCCAGCCACCGGCGAGAGGTCGGGAAGACCTCGTGGGAGAAGCCGATCGGCTCGTGGTTGGGCTCGGGGAGGGCCCGCACGGCGGTCAGCGCAGAACCGGCACCCGCGGCCCGAGACGGCGGGTGCGGCGCATCGCCTTCCGCTCCTCCTCGGAGGTGCCTCCCCAGACCCCCGCGTCCTGACCGGACGCCAGGGCCCACTCGAGGCACTCTTCACGAACTTCGCACTGCATACAGACGGCGCGAGCGCGCTCGATCTGCTCGAGAGCCGGACCGGAGGTCCCGACGGGGAAGAACAGCTCGGGGTCCTCGTCCCTGCACCTCGCCCGCTGTACCCAGTCCATCCGTCCCCTTCCCGGGCCTTTGGCCCGGTCTCGTGAAGCGCTTCACAAGGCCCGGTGAAGAGAGGCCCCGGCCGGCGCGTGCGGCAGTATAGTGTCGGTCTGCCGCTCGTGTAAAGACCTATTTCTCGTACGCATCGGAGGGCCGGACGTGGAACCCCGCCGCCCCCTGGTGATCGCCCACCGTGGGGCCTCCGCCGATCACCCGGAGAACACCCTGACGGCCTTCGCCGTGGCGGCGGAGGTCGGCGCCGATCTCGTGGAGCTCGACGCGAGACTCACGGCCGACGGCGCCGTCGTAGTTCTGCACGACCCGGAGCTCGAGCGGACCACCGACGCGCGGGGCCTGGTGCATGAGGTGCGGCTGGCCCAGGTGAAGGAGGCCGATGCGTCGGGAGGGCGGGGACCGCGGGAGGAGGTCCCGACGCTCGGAGAGGTCCTCGAGCTGCTCGAGGGGACGGGGACGGGGGTGGACGTGGAGATCAAGAACCTGCCGGGCGAGCCCTCGTACCGGCCAGGGGGCGACGAGATCGTCGAGGCAGTCACGGAGGCGCTTGAGGGGTTCCCGGGAGCCGGGCTGATCACGTCGTTCGATCCGCCCACCCTCCGCACGGCTGTGGAGGCGGCACCGGACGTCCCCACCGGACTGCTCGTTCTGCCGGGGGGCGAGCTGCTCGGGCTGGACCTGGCTCACGAGGACGGCCATCGCTGGCTCCTCCCACACGCCGGGGTCTTCGATCACGGTGGGGACGACCTGCTCGATGCCGCGGCCCGGCTGGGTATCGAGGTGGGCACGTGGACCGTGGACGAAGAGGGACAGATGGAGCGCCTGTTCGCCCGCGGGCTCGCCGCCGTGGCCACGAACCGGCCGGCGCTCGCCGTGGCCGCGCGCGAGCGCGCGCTCGGCACCTGATCCTCACGCCAGGATCGACAGGGCCCCGGGGACCGACTCCAGGAGGAGGCGGTCGTGGTCGCCGACGTACTCCCCGTCCATCTGCACGGGGTGCGGAGAGGCCGCGACGACCTCGATCCGCCCCTGGTCGTGGAGCGAGAGGGCGCGGCGGTCGCGCGCGTGGCGCCCGCTTCCCAGGGTCTTGAGGGCCCAGCGGACGATCCGGATCCTGCCGACCGGCCCGCCGGCGAACGCGTCCAGGCCGAGGTCCAGGCTCGCCCTGGGGCAGACCTTGATGGGGAGGGAGCCCAGGTAGCTGTACGGGTCGACGTTCTGGGAGATGAGGAACGTGAGGCCGTCTCGCTCGTGCTCGAGCGCGGAGCCCCAGCGTGCACGGATCCTCGGCGTCTTGAAGTCGTAGGAGACGAGGCCCACTCGGAGCGCGGTCCAGACGAAGTAGCCGTGGCCGGCGGCCCGCTTCAGGCGCTGTCTGCGCTCCACGCGGCGAACGATCTCGGCGTCGAGCCCGAAGCCGCACGAGAAGGTGAAGTAGCGTTCCGCCGCCCGACCCAGGGGGATGCGGCGGCCGGGCCCCGAGAGCCTGGCCAGGAGGAACCCCGCGGCGCGGATGGGCTCCTGGGGGATGCCGAGCGAGCGGGCGAGGACGTTCGTGCCCCCTCCGGGGATGATGGCCATGGGAACGTCCGAGCCCGCGAGCCCGTTCGCCACCTCGTTGACGGTGCCGTCGCCGCCCATCACGGCCACCACGTCGTGATCGCCCGCGGCCGCCTTCCCGGCCAGCTCGACCCCGTGGCCCGGCTCCCGCGTCAGCTCGATCCGGACCTTGGCCTGATCCGACAGGGCTCGCTCGATGAACCGCACCGTGCGGGGCGTGACGGTGCCCGCCCGCGTGTTGACGACCAGGAGGAGCCGCATCGCGCCATTCTCACGGAAGGAGGGCCCAGATGGAACCCGTAGACTCGGCCGCATGGCCCTGGGGAGGCGACGAAGGATCCCGCGCGGGTTCGAGCGGGTGGCCGCCGAGGTGGAGCGAGCGAAGGACGCCCTCGTGGCCGCCGTGCCCGCCTCCCGCCGCGAGCCCGAGCCTCTGGCCACCTCGATCCTGGCCTTCGAGGACGCGCTGGCCGAGGCGGCCCGGGTGCTCGGGGCCTGGGAGGGTGCGCCCGACGACCTGGCCCGGCGGTGCCGGTCGGCGATCGAGGAGGCGGCGCGAAGGTCCGAGTGGCTCAGGCTCGAGGCGCCCTCGCTCGACTTCGAGTCGCTCGTCCTCGTGCTCGGCGACGTGATCGCCCCTCTCGACGCATTCGGCGACGTCGAGCACGAGGTCCGCCGGCGCGCCTAGGGATCGTAGACGGGGACGCCGCCCTCGACCCGGGAGAACCTCGGCCGGTGGGGGGCGATGGAGCCGTCGGGCATCAGGTGTCGAGCCTCGTGGCCCCGGGCCGCGACCGCGTCGGCAATCATCGAGCGGTGGCACCGCCACCAGAGCGCCTCGGCGCACATGACGGCCGTGGGCCGCTCCTCAGCCTCGTCGAGCAGCCCGTCCAGCGCCTCGCGGAAGCTCTCGGACTCCATGTGGTCGGCGTAACCGCGGAACCCGGCCGACCGCAGGGCGGTGTGGCGGGAGTCCGGCCGGGCCTTCCGCCAGCCGCCGAGCTCCTCACCTCGCCACTCGTAACCGACGCCCGCCTGCTCCAGCGACGCGGCCAGCGCCTCCCGTCCGAACTGGGGGTGCCTCCGGGACCCCGGGGCGGTCCGGACGTCCACGAGCCGCCGGATGCCGGCCCCGCGCAGCAGCTCGAGGAACGTCTCGATCGGGTGCGTGCTGTGACCGACCGTCCAGACCGTCGTCACGTGGTGGCGCGGCGGAAGGCGCGCGTGGCGCCGGTCAGCGTGAAGGCGCCGACCGCCGCGATGACGGCCAGCGTGATCCCGAGCTGACCCCAGTCGTACCCGTCGTTCATGAACGCGCGGGCCGTGTCGATCACGTACGACACCGGGTTGAAGCGCCCCACCGTCTCCAGCCAGCCGGGCAGGAGGCCCTCCGGCATCATCGCCGTGGAGAGGAAGAGGAGGGGGAACGTCAGCAGGATCCCGATCATCATCGTCATCTCCGCGTGCCGCGTCCGCAGGGCCACGATGTTCGAGAGCCCGGCCCAGACGATCCCGAACAGAACGGCGACGACCAGCATGATCGATGCTCCCGGGATCCCGGTCTCGATCCTGGCCCCCATGAGGAGCGCGATGACGAGCACCGTCGCCCCCTGCAGCAGCATCCGGAAGCCGTCGGCCATCACCTTCCCCAGCAGGACGCTCGACCGCCGGATCGGGCTGATGAGGAACTTGTCGAGCATGCCCGTCTCGAGGTCGGTGACCATCCCCATGCCCGACTGGAAGGCCGAGGTCAGCACCGTCATCGTCAGGACGCTCGGAGCGAAGAACATGAGGTAGGAGTCGTAGCCCTGCTGCTGGAACTGCGGGAACTCCCCGAGCCGCTGGAAGATCTGGGTGAAGAGGATCAGCCACAGCAGGGGCTGGAAGAGCGAGAAGAAGATCATCATCGGAACCCGGACGAGCTTCGTGATGTTCCGGCGGAAGAGGATCGCCGACTCGGCCACGGTGCGCATCAGCGCCTCCCCCGCATGACGCGGAACGCCGGGCTCGAGGCCCTCGTGTTCGGGTCCTCCACCCGCATCCGCTCGCCCGTGTGGCGGAGGAAGACCTCGTCGAGGGTGGGCGAGGACATCGACAGCCTGGACACCGGGATGCCCGCTGCGTCCAGGCGGCGCACGAGCGCCGACAGCGCCTCGCCGGCGTCCTTCACTGGGAGCGAGATCGAGTGGTCGAAGACCCGCGGCTCCCCGGCCCCGGGGAACGCGGTCACGGCCTCGAGCGCGCGCCGCACCGTCTCGGGCTCGTGGTCCTCCAGCGAGAGCGTGACCACGTCGCCCCCCACCTGCTTCTTCAGCTCGGCGGGGGATCCCTCGACCACGATCCTCCCGTGGTCGATGATCGCCAGCCGCGTGCAGAGGCGGTCGGCTTCCTCCAGGTACTGGGTTGTGAGGAACACGGTGGTCCCGCCCCGGTTCAGCTCCTCGAGGTACCGCCACATCGCGTTGCGGGTCTGCGGGTCGAGCCCTGTGGTCGGCTCGTCCAGGAAGACGAGCGGCGGCCGGTGCGCCAGGGCCTGGGCCAGGTCGAGGCGCCGGCGCATCCCGCCCGAGAGGGTCGCGGCGCGCCTGCCGGCGACGGGGGAGAGAGCGAACACCTCGAGCAGCTCCTCCGCGCGCCGCCGGGCCTCGGCCTTGCCGATCCCGTGCAGGCGGGCCTGGAGCACCAGGTTCTCGTGCGCGGTCAGGTCGTCGTCCACTCCGATGAACTGGGCGGCGTAACCGATCGAGCGGCGGACCGTGTCGGGGTCCTCGCTCACCTCGATCCCGCCCACCCGGGCCGAGCCGGCCGTCTTGGGGAGCAGGGTGACGAGGATGCGGATGGTGGTGGTCTTCCCGGCCCCGTTCGGGCCGAGGAAGCCGAACATCTCTCCCTCCTCGACGTGGAAGGAGACGTCGTCCACGGCACGGGTGCCGTCCGGGTAGACCTTCGTGAGGGATTCGACCTCGATCAGCTTCGTCATGGGCTCCTCGTCAAGCGTACGCGGGCATTCGGAGAAACACCGCGAGAGGACGGCATGTTCCCAGGCTATCCTGGAGGCTCACGCGTCAAGGAGGCCTCGATGAAGGTGCACGAGCTCGGCCATCTCGTTCTCTACGTCCGGGACCTGGAGCGCTCGGTCCGCTTCTACCGCGACGTGCTGGGGTGGGAGGAGATCGGCAGGTTCGGCAGCCAGGGCGCGGCCTTCTCGTCCGGCCGCACCCACCACGAGCTGCTGCTGCTGGAGGTGGGGGAGGACGCCACGCCGGTCCCGCCCGGCAGGCGCGTCGGCATGTACCACTTCGGGCTGAAGGTGGGCACGACCGACGACGAGCTGCGCGAGGCGATCCGGGCGCTGGAGGCGGCCGGCGTCCAGATCATGGGCATGGCGGACCACGTCGTCACGCACAGCGTCTACATCGCAGACCCCGACGGCAACGAGATCGAGCTGTACATAGACGTCCAGCCGGAGCGCTGGCGGGAGGATCCGGCCGCGATCATGAGCCCGCCGCGGCCTCTGCGTCTGTGATCCTCTGGTAGCCTCCGAGGCGCGCGAGAGGGAGGAGGGGGAGTTGGGCACGATCAACCTGGTCACCGAGATCCCGGGGCCGAGGTCCCGCGAGCTGATCGAACGGAAGGAGCAGGTCGTCGCGGAGCCGTTCGACCTCCACATGCCCGGCTTCATCGAGGAGGGACACGGGGCGTCGTTCACGGACGTGGACGGCAACACCTTCCTCGACTTCGCCGGCGGGCTCGGCGCCCTCCTCACCGGCCACTCCCACCCCAAGGTCGTCGAGGCCGCCCGGGCCCAGCTGGAGCGGTTCGCCCACACCGACTTCACCGTGGTGCCGTACGAGTCGTGGGTGGAGCTGGCCGAGCGCCTCGTGGCCGCCGTGGGCGGCGGAGACCGGAAGGCCGCCTTCTTCAACTCTGGGGCGGAGGCCGTCGAGAACGCGGTCAAGATCGCGCGACGGGCGACTGGCCGCTCGGCCATCATCGCCTTCGAGGGCGCCTTCCACGGCCGCACCCTGATGGCGATGACGCTCACCAGCCGCCACGCGCCCTACAAGAGCGGGTTCGGGCCCTTCGCCCCCGAGGTGTACCGGGTCCCGTTCCCCTACGCGTACCGGAGCCCCGAGCCCGAGAACGCCGGGGCGCTCGCCCTCGAGGCGTTCGAGCGCTCGCTGACGACGCAGGTGGATCCGGACACCGTCGCCGCCGTGATCATCGAGCCGGTGCTGGGGGAGGGTGGGTTCGTGCCCGTCACCCCCGACTTCCTCCCCGGGCTGGCCGAGATCTGCAGGCGGCACGACATCCTCCTGATCGCGGACGAGGTCCAGACGGGGTGCGGCCGCACGGGCACCTTCCTCGCGGTGGAGCAGTTCGGCGTGGAACCGGACCTGATCACGCTGGCCAAGGCGATGGGATCGGGGTACCCGATCTCGGCGGTCGTGGGACGGGCCGACGTCATGGACGCCCCCGGCCCCTCCGAGATCGGCGGCACCTACATCGGGAACCCCGTTGCCTGCGCGGCGGCGAACGCCACGCTCCAGGTGATCGAGGAGGAGGAGCTGGTCGAGCGGGCCCAGGTCGTGGGCAAGACGATCCGCGCCGCGTGGGAGGAGATCGCGCGCGACGTCCCCGAGATCGGCGACATCCGCGGCATCGGGGCGATGATCGGCGTGGAGATGGTGAAGGACCCCGAGACGAAGGAGCCCGACAAGGAGCTGGTGGGAGGGGTCATCGGGGAGGCGATGCAGCGCGGGCTCCTCGCCGTGAACTGCGGGATCTACAAGAACGTCCTCCGCCACCTGCTGCCGCTCGTGATCTCCGACGAGGAGCTCGACGAGGGGCTGGAGGTCCTGGCCGAGTCGGTGACCGCGGCCCGGCGCTGAATCAGCGGTGCTGTTCGACGCGGCGCACGTCGTCCTTCGGATCGACGTGCGCCGCGTCGAACCCGCCGCCCCCGTCCACCGAGTCCCGCTTCCCGTCCTTGGCCCGGAGTGTGTCCCTCCCGGAGCCGCCTCGCAGGTCGTCGCGCCCGGCCCCGCCTACGAGCAGGTCGGGCCCGCCCTTCCCCACGAGGATGTCCCAGCCGCCCTTCCCCAGCAGGCGGTTCGCCTTTGCGTCGCCCCTGAGCGTGTCCTTCCCGGGGCCGCCCACCACGTTCTGGATCGCGCGCAGCGTGTCGGCGCCGTCGCCGATCGCCGAGCCAGCTCGCAGATCGACCACGACGGGGCCCGGCGCCCCCGCGAAGCGGGCGGTGTCGCTCCCGCCGCCTCCCACGAGAGCGTCGTCTCCGGCGCCGCCCGCAAGGCGGTCGGCGCCGGGGCCGGCCTCGAGGAGGTCGTCTCCCGCGCCTCCGGTCAAGACGTCCCGTCCTCCCCCGCCCACGAGGTGGTTGTGGCCGTCGCTACCGATGAGCGTGTCGTTCCGTGGCGAGCCGATCGCGTTGACGAACCCCGTGAGGTCGTCCGTCCCCTCGCCGATGGCCGTTCCCGCGGCCAGGTCCACCCGCACCGCCGTGGACGACGTGGCGTGGCTCACCGTGTCGGCGCCGCCTCCTCCGTCGAGCTGGTCGTCGCCCGGTCCCCCGTGGAGGACGTCGGCGTTCGCTCCCCCCACGAGCGTGTCGTTCGCGGCCCCTCCGAACAGGACGTCGGCCCCCGTCCCGCCCTGGAGCATGTCCGACCCGTTCCCCCCGACAAGGGTGTCCTGTCCGGGCCCGCCGGTCAGCTGATCGTTCCCCCCGAAGCCCATGAGGATGTCGTTGCCTCCGCCGCCGTCGAGGACGTCGGCCTGCCCGTTGAGGCCGCAGAGGACCTCGTCCTCGTCGGTCCCGATCGCCGTCGGGGAGGAGCGGGTCGTCGTGATGTCGCAGGACCCGGTCAGCGCGGTCCGGAGCGCGGCCGGTCGGGCCTGCGGCTGCCCGGCGCCACCCGCTCGCATCGTGACGATGTAGTCGGCCTCGTCCGCCGGGAACCCTCGATCGTCGAAGCCCTCCCACACCACGTCGACCCCCTGGCCGGTGCCCGTCCAGGTCCGCACGATCCCGCTCGGACCGGCGATCTCCACGCTCCAGGGCAGGGCTGCGGAGAGCTTGGCTCGGTAGCGGACGCCCCCGTGGCCGAGCTCCAGGGTGTCGCTCGTGGCCCGCGGGTTCCAGATCTTGGGGAGGCCCCGTGCCTGGGCGCCCGTGCGGATCGCCCCGAGCTTGGCGAAGAGGCGGTCGCCTGGGCAGGTCGTGTACCCCGTATGCCGGTGACCGGCGATCACCGGCAGCTTCACCTCCTCACCCTCCTCGTACTTCTGGTTCGGCCCGCCCGCGGACACCATCGTGGCCGTGCCCTTCGGGTTCAGGTGCGCGATATCGAGGCGCCAGGCCAGAAGGCGCTTCAGGGCGCTGATCGCGGCCGTCCCCGGATTAACCGAGACGAAGTTCCCGACCACGGCGACCCCGGTGCTCCCCGTGTTGAAGCCCATCGCGTGGCCGCCGATCACCGGCTCGGTCATGCCACCGAAGCGGCCCTCGTAGATCCGGCCGAACCGGTCCACGAGGAAGTTGTAGGCGATGTCGCAGTAGCCGCGGCCCTGCGTGTGGTAGGCGTAGATGGCGCGGATCACGTCGTCGGCCTGCGCCTTCGAGTACCCGTTCCCGCTCGCGGTGTGGTGGACGTAGGCCATCTTGAGCTCGGGGGCGTACGAGGGGCCGCAGTTCCGGAGGCTCTCGTTCGCCCCCCATCCGCTGCGCCGGATGATCTTGGGCTTGGGGGCCACGGCCTCCGAGGTCTCCATGCCCCAGAGGAGGGCCATGCCCCGGCCGATCCCCGTGGCGATCGTCCCCAGGATCGACCCCTCCCGCGACGTCCCCGAGGTGTTGACGAAGACGGCTCGCAGGTCGCGGACCTCCACGCCGGCCTGCAGCTCGAGCGTCAGCTCGACGCACCGCGCCTCGCCGGTCCACACGAGCGGGGTTCCACCCCGCGCGCGCTCGCCGGTGCCCGGGTCGGGGGCGTGGTCGGGGTCCGCGTAGACGGCGACCCCACGGACGCCGCTTCCCTCGTCCCATCGGAAGCTCACCGGCACGAGCTCGTCCCCGGTCTGCCTCCAGGTGAGGCCCACCGCCGTGAAGGCGAAGTCCGCGCACACCTCGTGGCGGGGGGTCCGGGACGTCCGCGTGGCCGAGAGGGCCTGGCCGGAGGCCAGGAGCCCACGCCCGGCCAGCTCGGCCTCGTGCAGGGGAACCGTGGAGAGCATCGTCTCCGGAGGCCCGGAGCCGCCCGCGGGCGGCAGGAGGCCCAGCGCGAACCCCGCGGCGAGGAGCGCGACGATGAGGATGCGGATGGACGGGCGCGTCATCATGGGTCCCTATAGAGGGTTTCGTCCACACCTATCTCATGCTTGAGGCAGGTTGTGAACCCCCTCCCCGGAAATCCCCGGTCGGAAGGGGTTCGGGACATACAATCCGGCCGAGCATGGACGATGACCGGCTCTTCGAGATCCCCGACGATCCCGATCCCCCGGATGGAGGGCACCGGGGGACCGAGCGAGACCTTGACCGGCGTCTGGCCACGATCCCGGCCGAGCTCTCGGACGTCTTCGGCCTGAGGATCCGAGCGGCCCTCGACGCGGTTCAGGATCGCACCGCCGGAAGCATCGAGGGTCTGAGGAGCGCCGTGGCGGGCGTCGAGGAGCGGGTCACGGCTCACCTCACCGTGATCGCGGAGCTGCTCGAGCAGTCACCGCTCGCCGTGCGGGACGCCGTGCGCAACGCGGCGGCCTCGATTCGCGGTGACCTCGAGGTGGTCCAGACCCTCCCGCAGCATGTGGCCAGGGCGCTCAAGGTCATGCAGGAGGCCGTGGCCGAGATCGCCGGCACCGAGGAGGCCGTGGGCCGCCAGCTCGAGGCCCTGAACGGTGCGGTGGAGAGGATCCGCGGCGACGTGGCCGCCCTCGCCGCCCGCGTGGACCAGCGCATCACGCGCCTCGACGCCCTCTCCGGCGTCCTGGAGTCGCTGGCGCAGAAGCGGGGGTTCAAGGACCTGATCCGCAGCGAGCGGAAGGCCGTCGAGCAGCAGGAGCGGTTCGTCAGGGACCTCACCGACCTGGGAGGGAAGCTCTCCACCCAGCTCACCGAGCTCTCCGTCCGGGTTGAGCACCTCGCCGAGCGCATCGGCCGGGTCGAGTCCCAGCCCCCGCGCGCCTGATCGGCCTGGGCGTCCCGCGACCGGGCCGTCTACCATGAGCCCGTCCTGACCAGAAGGAGCCCACGCATGACCGAGCGCGTCACCCGGCCCCGCCGCTCGTGCCTCGCGGTGCCGGGCTCCAGCCCGAAGATGCTGGCCAAGGCGGCGAGCCTCCCCGCCGACCAGGTCTTCCTCGACCTCGAGGACGCCGTGGCCCCCGACGCCAAGGAGGAGTCCCGCG
>DASUTZ010000047.1:0-4701 GCA_036374295.1 Actinomycetota bacterium | reverse complement strand
TCCAGCGACTCCACCACGTGGGCCGCCGGGTCCACGGCCTCGACGTTGAAGAAGGTCTCCAAGCCGATGCCGCGACGCTCCATGATCGGCTGGACGAGCTTCGAGGCCGACTCGATCGTGAACGCCCGGTTGAGCGGCGAGAGCAGGGTGACCTCCGAGCGGTCGCGCACGCCGCGCTTCCGCAGGGTCTCCTCCAGCATCAGGACGAACTCCACGGGCGCCGGGGGGCACTTGTAGGGGATCCCGGCGACGCCCACGAGGATCCGGCCCCCTGGAAAGGCGAGGAGGGCCTCGCGGAGCCGGAGAGCTCCGTCCAGGGAGTAGAAGTCGTGGGATCCCTCGATCAGCCCCGGGATCTCGTCCTTCATGAGGCGGGCCCCGGTGGCCACCACGAGGTAGTCGAATGGGAGCGTGCCGCCTCGCTCCAGCTCCACCGTCCCCGCCTCTGGATCCACGCGCGTCGCCGCTTCCACCACCAGCTCGACGTCCTTCCGCAGCAGCGTCCGCTCGTCGCGGGCCAGCCAGCGCCCGTGGGCCTGGCCCAGCGCCACGTAGAGGAACCCCGGCTGGTACACGTGCATCCCGGTGGGGTCCACGACCTTGACGTCGGCGTCCCTCCCCAGCTCCTTCGACAGGAGGTTCGCGGCGAGGGTCCCCCCGACCCCCCCTCCCAGCACGACGATCCTGGCGGGCATCAGCGCGCCTTCCGGACCACGAAGCGCGTGTAGCCTTCCTCGGAGGCGACCTCCAGCATCTCCTGCTTGGCCTTCTCGACCCAGGCGGGGATGTCGGTCAGCGACCCCTCGTCGGACGACAGCACCTCGATCACCGCGCCCACCTCGGCCTGGCGGATCGAGCCGATCAGGCTCATCAGCGGTCCGGGGCACGGCATCCCTCGGGCGTCGATCGTCTCTTGCGTCTTCGTCGCTTCCATCGTTCGCTCCTCTCAGATGAAGACCACCGGCCCGTCCACGCGGGCCATGTACGCTGCGATCCCGATCACGTCGGTCACCAGCGGGTCGAGGTCGTCTCGCTCGAGCTCGAGCATCTCCATCGAGTGGGCACAGGCGGTGATCTCGAGCTCGCCGATGTCCTTCGCCTGACGGAAGAGCTCGCTCCAGTGCGCCCCGCCCTTCTCGCCCATGCGCCGCAGCGCCGCGGCCCCCTCGGGCCCGGCCTCGTGGACGACCCCGTGGTCCTTCTCGATGCGGTCCGCGCGGAAGGCGTCGAGGGCCCAGAACTGGAGGAAGACGTCCACCCGTCTGCCCATCGCCGCGGCGCCGGTGGCCATCGTTGCGGCCGCCGTCAGCCTGTCGTCGGTCCCAGAGAAGAGGACCAGGGAGAGCGATTCCGTCATCTCGAGCTCCTCTCGTGCGTGTGGTCCCAAGCGTCCCAGGCGGCCCGGCCACGTCGTAGGGTCCGCCGGCCCCCTCCCTTTGGGCCCCCGCCCCTCCGCGGGAAGGACCTTCGGCCCTGCTCCCCGGGAGGGGGCCTCGCTACGGTGGAGCCAGGAGGTGGCGCGATGCACGTCAAGGACGTGATGACGACACCGGTCGTCACGCTGCGCCCCGAGACCCCGATCAAGGAGGCTGCGGCCCTCCTCGTCCGCCACGGCGTGAGCGGCGCCCCGGTCGTGGACGAGCACGAGCAGCTCGTGGGGATCGTCTCCGAGTCGGACCTGATGGCGCTGGAGACGACCCCCGATCCGAGGAGCCGCATCCGGCTCCCCCGCTGGCGCCGGGTCCGCGTGCCCCGGCGCGTCGAGCAGGTGATGACCCGCGACGTCGTGACCCTGCCCGAGCGCGCCGACGTGGCCGACGCCGCGAGGCTCATGCTGGAGCGGCGCGTCAAGCGCATCCCGGTCGTCGCGGAGGGTCGCGTCGTGGGCATCGTCAGCCGACGGGACGTGCTCCGCCTGCTGGCCCGCACCGACGGCGAGATCCGGGCCGAGCTCCAGGAGCTGCTGAGCGAGGAGATCCTGATCCTGGGCCGGTTCGAGGCCCAGGTGGAGGACGGCGTGGTCACACTGGCCGGGCCGCCCGACCCCCGGGCCCGTCGCCTGGCCGAGCTCCTGGCCAGGAGCGTCGGGGGCGTGGTGGGGGTACGGTTCACGACATGAGCCAGGCGTCCCCCCACGGGGAGACGGCGGTCCGCGCGGGCCTGAGCACGGAGGAGGCGCGCCGCCGGCTGGAGGAGCACGGGCCGAACGAGCTTCCCGAGCCCGAGCACGAGGGTCCGGCGGCGCGCCTCCTCCGCCAGCTCCGGGAGCCGATGGCGATCCTTCTGCTCGTCGCCGCCGGCGTGGCCGGGATCGGTCTGGGCGAGCGCCTCGACGGCATCGCCATCGTGGCGATCGTGATCCTCAACGCGGTCATCGGCTTCGTCACCGAGGGCCGCGCCCAGCGCGCGCTCGAGGCCCTCCGCTCGATGGAGACGCCCCGCGCCCGCGTCCGACGCTCGGGACGGGTCACGACCGTGCCCGCCCGCGAGGTGGTCCCCGGCGACGTCGTGCTCCTCTCGCCAGGCGACCGCGTCCCCGCCGACCTGCGGCTCCTCGACGCGTCCGGCCTGGAGATCGACGAGTCCATGCTCACCGGGGAGTCGCTGCCCGTGGCCAAGGAGCCGGGGGCCGAGGAGGCCCCCGACGCGGGCCTCGGGGAGCGGCCCGGGTCCGCTCATTCGGGAACCCTCGTCAGCCGAGGGGTGGGCGAGGGCGAGGTCGTGGCCACCGGCGCCGACACCGCGCTGGGCGAGATCGGCGCCCAGCTGGGCGGGCCGGAGCAGCGGACCCCGCTCCAGGACGACCTGGCCCGTCTGACGAAGATCCTGGGGCTCGTCGCCGTGGTCGTGGCGGCGGGGGTGATGGCGCTCACCCTCATCCGCACCGGGCTCTCCGGCGAGTCGATCCAGGAGGCCTTCCTGGCGGCCGTGGCCCTGGCCGTGGCCGCCGTCCCCGAGGGCCTGGCCACCGTCGTGGCGATCGGGCTGGCCCTCGGCGTGCGCCGGATGGCCGAGCACGGGGCGATCGTGCGCCGGCTTCCGGCGGTGGAGACGCTCGGGTCCACGACCGTGATCCTCACCGACAAGACGGGGACCCTGACCCAGAATCGGATGCGTCTCGCCGTGGTGGCCGCCGGGGACGAGGAGGTCCGGGCCGTGGACGACCTCCCCTCCGTCGTGGCCGACCGCGTGCGGCGCGTGGCCACCCTCTGCAGCGACGCGGAGCTCGACCCGCCCGAGGGCGATCCGATCGAGGTGGCGCTGCTCGAGGCCGTGGGCGCGGACGAGGTCGAGCGGCTGCGCGAGCAGCACCCGAGGATCTCGCAGCTCGCCTTCGACGCGGAGCGTCGCCGGATGACGACGGCGCACCGAGCGGGGGACGGGGTCCTGCTCCTGATGAAGGGCGCGCCCGAGGTCGTGATCGAGCGGTCGACCCGCCTGCTGGAGGCGGACGGCGAGGAGGTCGCGCTGGGGGACGAGCGGCGGCGGCGCCTCGTAGAGCGGGCCGAGAGCCTCGCGGGGAGGGGGATGCGGCTGCTGGCGCTTGCGGACAGGGGACCGATGGACCTTCCGGACGATCTGGAGGACGCGGAGCGCGACCTCACGCTGGTGGGGCTGGCGGGCCTCGCCGACCCCGTCCGAGACGAGGCCTCGGACGCCGTCGGCGAGGCCCGCCAAGCCGGCATCGACGTCCTGATGGTGACCGGCGACCACGCCGGGACCGCGGCCTCGGTGGCCAGGGAGGTGGACCTCCGGGAGAGCGGTGTGGTCACCGGCGCCGACCTGCGCCGCGACGGCCTCCCCGAGGACCCCCGGGCCGTCTCTGTCTACGCCAGGGTGGACCCCGGCGAGAAGCTCCGGCTGGTCGATGCCCTCCAGGGGCAGGGCGAGATCGTCGCCGTGACCGGGGACGGCGTGAACGACGCGCCCGCCCTGCAGCGGGCCCACATCGGGGTGGCGATGGGTCGGGGCAGCGACGTGGCCCGCGAGTCCTCGGACATGGTGCTCACCGACGACAACCTGGCCACGATCGTGCGGGCCGTGCGCCAGGGCCGCGGCATCTACGACAACATCCGGAAGGTCGTGGACTACCTGATCGGAGGAAACCTGTCCGAGATCGCCGTGGTCGTCGGCGCGTTCCTGCTCTTCCCGGCGCTGGGCACCCCGCTCCTCCCGCTCCAGCTCTTGTGGATCAACCTCCTCACGGATGGGCTCCCGGCCCTCGCACTGGGCGCCGACGCTCCCGACCCCGGCCTGATGCGCCACCCGCCGCGAGATCCCAGCGCGGGCATCCTCCCGCTCCGGAAGATCGGCGTCCTCTCGGTCCGGGGGCTGCTGATCGCCACCGCGTCGATCGCCGGCCTGGCCCTGGCCCGCTTCGCCTGGGACGGCTCGTGGGACCGGGCCCGGGGCCTGATGTTCACGGTCCTCGTGATCGCCCACCTCTGGTACGCGTTCGTGGTCCGGGGGCGGGGCGTGGGTCTGTTCTCGAACCCCTGGCTCGTGAGCGCGGTCCTCTCGGGCATCGCCCTGCAGATCGGGGTGGTGACCTGGGAGCCGGCCAGGGACCTCTTCGGGATCGAGGCGCTGGAGGCCCGCGACTGGGCCGCCGCGGCCGTGCTCGGGGTGCTGCCGGCCCTCGCCATGATGCCCTTCCGCCGACCCTGAGGGGGCCGCTCGGGCCGCATGGCGCGGGACCGA
>DASUTZ010000046.1:0-6475 GCA_036374295.1 Actinomycetota bacterium | reverse complement strand
CACCTCGGCGAGGCGCCCCAGGAGATGACCCTCCTCTCCGACGGCCGGAACATCTACGCCGCCAAGTCGAGGGACGAGATCATCGACCTGATGCAGCAGGGTCAGGGGACGATGTTCACCCTCCAGGTGGACCGGGTGTGGACCGACCTCGAGAAGACGCTGGGGAGGAAGACCGGGAGTTGAGGGGCATCACGCTCGACGGGGACCAGGCCCTCAAGAGCGAGACGGTCGACTTCGCCCACGCCAGCGAGCGCCAGTTCGCGCAGCTGCTCGACTTCTACCAGATCGAGTGGGAGTACGAGCCGCGCTCCTTCGACCTGGAGTTCGACCGTGAGGGCAACGCCGTCCAGCGCTTCACCCCCGACTTCTACCTCCCGCAGTACGACCTCTTCATCGAGATCACGACGATGAACCAGAAGCTGGTCACGCGGAAGAATCGCAAGGTCCGCAGGCTGCGGGAGCTGTACCCGCACGTCAACTGCAAGATCTTCTACCAGCGCGACTACCTGTCGCTCGTGACCAAGTACGGGCTCGAGGATCGCGCGGGGTAGGATTCCCCCGTGCGCTTCGCCCCCCACACCGACACGGACGTCCGCGAGATGCTGGAGGCCATCGGGCTCTCCTCTGTGGACGACCTCTACGCGCACATCCCCGCCGAGGTGCTGCTGGACCGCCCTCTCGCCCTCCCGCAGAGCGTCTCGGAGATGGAGCTGCTCGGCGATCTGCGCGAGCTGGCGAGCAGGAACCACCACGCCGACGACCTCGTCTGCTTCGCGGGCGGGGGGGCCTACGACCACTACGTGCCCGCCGTCGTGTGGGCGCTGGCGGCCCGCTCGGAGCTCCAGACCTCGTACACGCCCTACCAGCCCGAGCTGTCACAGGGTGTCCTGCAGGCGCTGTACGAGTACCAGTCGATGATCTGCGACCTGACCGCGCTGGAGGTCTCCAACGCGTCGCTGTACGACGGGCCGACGGCGCTCGTGGAGGCGGTGAACCTGGCCCGGGCGGCGACCGGCCGCGAGCGGGTCCTCGTGGCGGGGACGGTGGACGAGCGGTACGTGGAGACCCTCCGGACCTACGGCAGGGGAGCGGGGTACGTGCCCGAGGTCCTCCCCGGGGACGGGGTCAGCCCGGTGCCCGAGGTGGGCGGCGACGCGGCCTGCGTCGTCCTCCAGCACCCCAACGCCAACGGCGGCCTCGAGCCGGCCCGGGAGGTCTTCGAGGCGGCCCGGTCGGCGGGGGCGCGGGCGATCCAGGTCTTCGATCCGCTGTCGCTCGGCGTGCTGGCGCCGCCCGGCGAGCTGGGGGCCGACGTGGCCGTGGCCGAGGGCCAGTCGCTCGGCAACCATCTCAGCCTGGGCGGGCCTTACCTCGGGGTGATCGCGGCCCGGCTCGAGGACGTGCGCCGCCTGCCGGGGCGCATCGCTGGCCGGACCGAGGACGAGGAAGGGAACCTCGGCTTCGTGCTCACCCTTCAGGCCCGGGAGCAGCACATCCGCCGGGCCAAGGCCACGTCGAACATCTGCACGAACCAGACGCTGATGGCGATCGCGGCCGCGATCTACCTCGGCTGGCTGGGGCCGCAGGGGCTCCGGGAGCTGGGGGAGGCCTCGGCGGCCAAGGCTCGCCACGCGGCCGGCCTGCTCGCCGAGATCGACGGGGTGGGCCTGGCCTATCCCGAGGTGCCGTTCTTCAAGGAGTTCGCGCTGCGGTTCGGGTCCCGGGAGCCGTCCTCCGTGCGGGACGCCCTCCTGGGCCACGGGTACCTCGTGGGCCCGGTCTCCGGCGACGCGCTGCTCGTGGCCTGCACCGAGCGGAGGACGCGGGAGGAGATCGAGGGGCTGGCCCGGGCCATGAAGGAGGTGCTGGGGTGAGCGGGGCGCCGGTCCGGACGGGGGACCCGCCCACCGCGGGGCTCCTCCGGGACCTCTCGCGGCCTGGACGACGGGCCTCGACGTTTCCCGCGCTCGACGTTCCCGAGGCCGAGCTCCCCGCCGAGCACCGGCGGGATCAGCCTCCGCCGCTGCCCGAAGTGGCCGAGCGCGACCTCGTGAGCCACTTCACGCGGCTCAGCCAGCGGAACTACGGGGTGGACACGGGCTTCTACCCGCTGGGGTCGTGTTCGATGAAGTACAACCCCAAGATCGCCGACACGGTGGCGGCCCTCCCGGGCTTCCAGCGACTCCATCCCCACCAGCCCGAGGCCACGATCCAGGGGGCGCTCGAGATGCTCTGGCGCCTGGAGCGGGCGCTGTGCGAGGTCACGGGGATGGCCCGGGCCACCTTCCAGCCGGCCGCCGGCGCCAGCGGCGAGCTGACGGGCCTCCTCATCATGCGGGCCTTCCACCAGCGGAACGGCGACGCCCGCCGCCGCATCGTGATCCCGGACTCGGCCCACGGCACGAACCCCGCGAGCGTCACGCTGGCCGGGTACGAGGTGGTGGAGGTCCCCTCCGACGCGCGGGGGCTCGTCGACGTCTCGGCCCTGGAGAAGCTTGTGGACGAGGACGTGGCCGGGCTGATGATCACCAACCCCAACACGCTCGGGCTGTTCGAGGAGGGGATCCTGGACATCGCCCGCGTGATCCACGACGCGGGCGGACTCCTGTACTACGACGGCGCCAACCTCAACGCGATCCTGGGCAGGGTGCGGCCGGGCGACATGGGCTTCGACATCGTGCACATGAACACGCACAAGACTTTCGCCACGCCCCACGGTGGGGGAGGGCCGGGCGCGGGCCCGGTGGCGGTGATGGAGCGGCTGGCGCCGTTCCTGCCGGCCCCGGTCGTGGCCCGGGACGACGACGGCGCCTTCCGCTGGGACCACGACCGTCCGGACTCGATCGGTCGTGTGCACGGCTTCCACGGGAACGTCGGGGTGCTCGTGCGCGCGTACGCCTACGTCTTCGCCCACGGAGGCGACGGGCTGCGGGAGGTGGGGGAGCGGGCCGTCCTCAACGCCCGGTACCTGGCCGAGCTCGTGAAGGGGGGCTTCCCCCTCGCCTACGATCAGCCGCCGATGCACGAGTTCGTCTCGACCGCGAAGCCGCTCAAGAGGACGGGGGTTCGGGCGATGGACGTGGCGAAGCGGCTCATCGACCTGGGCTTCCACCCCTCGACCGTCTACTTCCCGCTGATCGTGGAGGAGGCGATGATGGTCGAGCCCACCGAGACCGAATCGAAGGAGACGCTCGACGCGTTCGCCGAGGCGATGCTTCGGGCGGCGAGGGAGGCCCGGGAAGATCCCGAGCTGCTCCACCGGGCGCCGACCACGACCCCTGTGGGGCGGCTCAACGAGGCGAAGGCGGCACGGAGCCTGGACGTCCGCTGGTAGCCAGCAGGGCCCAGGCCGCGGCGGCGGCGAGCAGCAGCCCGCCGATCCGCAGCCACATCCCGACCTCGATCCCCTCTACGGAGTAGAGGAGCACCCAGGGGATCGCCGCCCCCGCGGCCCCGATCAGGAGCCCGGCGGCCAGATCTCGGTGCCGGATCAGCGCCACTCCGAGCGCCGCCAGCGCGATGGCCGGGAGCTCGTTCACGGCGTTGGGGAGGAGGTCGGCCACCGGCACGTCGCCCCAGGGGATTGGGCGGAAGCTCCCACCGCGCTCGGTCGCCAGGACGGGGACGAGGATCCCCGTCAGGAGCAGGATCAGGCTTCCGGCGCCGAAGGCTCCGGGGAGGGTCGGCACGGCGACAGCCCGGGAGAAGGCCAACGGAACGAGGCCCAGGAAGACGCCTATCGCTCCCCACGCCCCGGCGTGGAGGATCCTGACCAGGCTCCAGCCGGCTACGATGCCCACGACGAGCAGGACGAGCGCCAACCCCGCGATCGTCCCCAGGCCGCGGCCCCGGGTGGGGCTGAGCGTCCAGCTCATGAGGGCGACGGCGAGGGCGAGCGCGGCGAAGGTCGTGGCGATCAGGGCCCGCCCGAACCACCCCATGGCGCCCACGTCCAGCCCCGGCGGGGGCTGCTCCACGGCCCTCCAGGCGAGCCAGGGGATCAGCCAGGCCCCGAGGAAGAACGACGCCAGCGCCACCGCAGGCAGGAGCCGCCCGCCGCCCAGGAGGCCCCGCAGGGAGAGGACGCCGGCCGCGAGGAGCAGGGCCGCGCCGGCCAGGCCCAGGTACAGGCCGACGTCCGCCACGATCGGGAGCGAGCCGGCCGAGGCGGCCCACCAGGCCCCGCGGATGGCGATGGCGAAGGTGACGAGGGACATCGTGCCGCCGGCGAAGAACAGGCCGGCGGCAAGCTCTCGCCGCCGAAGGATCAGAAAGGCGCCCGCGAGGCCGAGGACGGTCACGGCGAGGTGGGGCAGGGCCGCCCGGAAGCCGTCGGTGAACGAGACGATCGACTCCGTGAAGGAGTCGGGACCCGCCCGGAACCGGAGGACGGGCACGTAGACGGCGACCTGGTGGAGCAGGGCGCCGAGGACCGCGATGGGCGCGGCCGCCGGGACGGGGACGCTCGTGAGACTCGACTCGGTGGGGTGGTCGCTCACCTGGCCCGAGTTTACCGACGAGGGACGCGCCGTTGGGGGAGGGGGAGGGTACCATGGGGGCGCAGCCGAGCAGCGAAGGGAAGGTCATGCCGGAGATCCTGGTCCCCACCGTCGTGGAGCACACCTCGAGGGGCGAGCGCTCCTTCGACGTCTACTCGCGGCTCCTGAACGAGCGCATCGTCTTCCTGGGCACCCCGATCGACGACACCGTGGCCAACCTGGCCACGGCCCAGCTCCTCCACCTCGATTCGGTCGATTCCAGCAAAGATGTCAACCTGTACATCAACTCGCCGGGGGGGTCGGCCACGGCCCTGCTGGCGATCTACGACACGATGCAGTACCTCCGGTCCGACGTGAGCACGATCTGCATCGGCCAAGCCGCCTCCGCTGCCGCGGTGCTGCTGGCCTGCGGCACGAAGGGGAAGCGCTACGCGCTGAAGCACGCCCGGGTGCTGATGCACCAGCCCAGCGGGCAGGTGGGCGGACAGGCCGCCGATATCGACATCCACGCCAAGGAGATCCTGCGCCAGCGCGAGCTGGTGGAGGAGATCCTCGTCCGCCACACGGGGCAAACGAGGGAGAAGATCTCCGCCGACACCGAGCGGGACTTCATCCTGACGGCCGACGCGGCCAAGGACTACGGCCTCGTGGACGAGGTGATCGAGTCCCGGGCCGGCCTGACCCCCGTGGCCACCGACAAGTAGGGCCCCCCGACGAGCGGGAGAGGCGAGCGGGAGGGTCCCGCTCAAGGTTACTTGTCATAATGCGGGTTATGGGCGAAGCGGGCGGAGGGAGGCCGAGGTCGAGCCTCAGCGCACCGCCTTCTTCACGAGGGAGGCGATCGTCTTCTCCTCGGCCGCGGACAGCTCCGTCAGCGCGAAGGAGGTGGGCCACATGTTGCCCTGGTCCAGGTTCGCCACGGCGTTGAAGCCGAACGTCGCGTACCGCTCCTTGAACTTCGACGCGGGCGTGAAGAAGCAGAGCACCTTGCCGTCCTTGGCGTAGGCGGGCATCCCGTACCACGTCCTCGGCTCGAGGTCCGGGGCGGCCTCCCCGACGATCTCGTGGATCCGCTGGGCCATGGACCGGTCCGGCTCCGGCATCTCGGCGATCTTCTCGAAGAGGGCCTTCCTTCCGGCCTCCTTGCCGCCCCGCCCCTTCAGCTCCTTGGCGCGCTCCTTCATGGCGGCTCGTTCCTCGGCCGTGAACCCCTTGGAGGGCTTCTTCCTCGTGCTCTTCCGCGACGTCTTCGTCTCAGCCATCTCGGTCTCCCTCGTCCTCTCGCAGCTCCTGGATGCGGATCAGGTTGCCGGCGGGATCGCGGAACGCGCAGTCCCGGATCCCGTACGGCTGGTCGGTGGGCTCCTGGACGACCTCGGCGTCGCCGGCCTGGAGCCGCTCGAAGGCCGCGTCGACGTCCTTCGTGGCCAGGTTGATGCTGGCGAAGGTGCCCTTGGCCATCATCTCGGCGATGGTCCGTCGCTCCTCGTCCGTGAGGCCGGGGGCCGCCTGCGGCGGGTACAGGACGATCGACGTGCCGGGCTGGCCAGGGGGGCCGACCGTGATCCAGTGCATCCCCTGATACTCGACGTCTCCCCGGACCTCGAAGCCGAGGGTGTCCCGGTAGAAGGCCAGGGAGGCGTTCGGATCGCCGTGCGGCAGCATGGCCTGGTAGATCGTGATGTCGTCCATGGCGGTCATGCTAGCCGCGGCTCGGCGACGCGCGCTTCTCGATTCCTGATCGGTCTGGTCACCTGCTTGGCCACGCACGGCGGGATCCCCGCCATCTCCTCCCCCGCCCGCTGCCGGTAGACGCTGGGCGGCACGCCGACCAGCTCGGTGAAACGGGTGCTGAAGGTCCCCAGCGACGAGAACCCCACCTCGAAGCACACGTCGGTGACGCTCAGATCCCCACGGCGCAGCAGCGCCATGGCGCGCTCGATCCGACGCGTCATCAGGTAGCTGTAGGGCGACTC
>DASUTZ010000045.1:0-5047 GCA_036374295.1 Actinomycetota bacterium | reverse complement strand
GTCGACCTCGGGATCCCCGGAGCCGCTCGTCGCTGACGAGCGGGTGACCCCGCTCCGCGTGGCCGTCGTGGGCCACGTGGAGTGGGTGGAGTTCGTGCGCGTGGACCGCGTGCCATCGGCCGGGGACATCGCGCACGGCCTGGAGAGCTGGGAGGAGGCCGGCGGCGGGGGCGGCGTGTCCGCGGTGCAGCTCGCTATGCTGGCCGGCTCCTCCACCCTCTTCACGGCCCTGGGGGACGACGAGGTGGCGGGGGAGGCCCGGAAGAGCCTGGAGCGGTCGGGGGTCCGGGTCGAGGCCACGAGCCGCCGGGCCCCCACCCGCCGCGCCATCACGATGCTCGACCCGGGGGGAGAGCGGACGATCACCACCGTGGGCGAGCGCCTCTCACCGATGGGCTCGGACGGCCTGCCGTGGGACGAGCTCGAGGCGGCGGACGGCGTCTTCTTCACCGCGGGGGACGAGGAGGCGCTGCGAGCCGCGCGCCGGGCCCGCGTCCTGGTGGCGACGTCGCGGGTGCTGGAGGAGATCCGGCGCTGGCGGGTGCCGATCGACGCCCTGGTGGGGAGCGCCCGCGACCCCCTGGAGACCTTCGACGTGGGCGACCTCGACGCGCCTCCGAGGCTCGCCGTCCTGACCGAGGGCGTTCGCGGCGGCCGATGGTGGACCGCGGATGAGGGGTGGAGCCGGTACGAGGCCGCTGCGCTGCCGGGGCCGGGGGGCGACGCCTACGGAGCCGGCGACTCCTTCGCCGCGGGGCTGACCTACGGACTGGCGAAGGGGCTGGCCCCCGACACGGCCCTGGCGGTGGCCGCACGATGCGGCGCGGCCGCGCGCGCCCGGACGGGCGTGAGCGGCCGCGCCGCCGGCTGAGCGTCGGCCGCCGGGACCGGGGCCCGCTCCCCGATCGGCTCCAGGTCGTCGAGCGGGTCGGGCAGCGCCTCGAGCTTCATCTCGACCAGGGGCTCGGGCGGGGGCCGGCGGGGGCGGCGCCGGCGCGGGAGGAGCAGCAGGAGCGCGGCACCCGCGGCGCCCACCACCAGCCAGGCCGGCGCCGGCGCCGCCCCCTCCAGCTCCTCGACCCGGGCCTCGAGCTCCCGGATCCTCCGGGCCTGCTCGTCGGCTCGAGTCGTGAGGCCGTCCATCATCGGGAGCATCTCCTGGTCGGCGGAGCGCATGGCACGGATCTGCCGCTGGATCCGGCCCACGCGGTTCTGCAGGTAGCGGCCCTGCATGGTCAACAGCCCAACCTCCCGGGCGGTCCGGGCCGCGACAGGATCCGCCGCCACGGTGACCCTACTCGGCAGGATGTCGCCCAGCGGCTCCACACAGCCCGCGCTACATAGCATCAGCGAGTACGTTCCCGGCTCGACGCCAGGAACGTCGAAGTGGACGCGGATCAGCGCGAAGCTGCGGGAGCCTCCCCACACGTCAACCCTTCCCGTGGGGATCGCGACGTCGGGCTCTCTCCACCAGTCGCGTGGCTCCTGGGTGCCCATCGCTTGGCGCACGATGCTCCAGTCCATCTCGGGGATCAGGTAGGCGTAGTAAGGAACGGTCCCGCCTCGGGCTCGCGTCGCCGCCTCGACTGAATCGAAGAGAACCGAGCTCCGACTCGTCGTGAAGCGCTCTCCGATCCCGAGCTCGTCCCCAGACAGTGGAATGGAGGATCCCCATCCCCCTCCCGCACGAACAGGCTGGGCGACAACCAGCACCAGGGCCGTGACCGCGATTGATGTCATCGTTCGGGGCAGCGGTCGCATGAGCGCCTCCTTCCTCAAGCTCTGCCCTACCGACGCGCGGGAGCCCCCGATGGTTCAGTCGCCCTCGGCGAACCTGAGGAACTCGAAGTGCATCCCGTCCGGCACCAGCCACCGCCCTCCCCAGGTGAAGCCGTGGCGCTCGAAGACCTCGACGACGCGAGGATCCATCCGGGGCTCCCGCCCGAACGGGTTCTGCGAGACGTTGAGGTCGAAGGCGATCCCCCAGCCGTGATGCGAGATGCCGGCACCGGGGCTCCGAAGGATGAACCGCGGGGAGTAGCAGCCGCCGAAGTCACCCGGATCGATGAGATCGTCGAGGGCCCGTCGCTGCAGCTCCGCGAAGGCCGTGCGCATCGCCGGCACGATCGTCCGGTGGCAGGTGACGGGGCCGACGACCGGAAGCGTCGTGGTCCGGATGTTCCTTCGCACCCAGCCGCCCTCCATCCTCAGCATCCCCCCCGCCGCCGGCGCTGCCGCGAACTCGCCGAACAGCTCCTTCAGGCGCAGAGGCGGCAGCACCGCGTCGCCGTGCCTGAAGACCGGCGTCTCCCCGGGACCTCGCACCCGCACCCGCACCCCAGGCGGGAGCGCCCCGCGGATCCCCTCCTCGACCTCTCTCCGCTCGGCCTTCGCTCGCGGCGCGACGAGCAGGTAGCGCGCGCGGGAGATCCCTAGCCGGGCACCGGTCTCGTGGGAGACCACCACCTCGTGCGCCCCTACGAGCTCGTCGTCCAGCACCCCTACCACCGGGAGGCCCAGCCCGCCGAAGCGCAGGGTGCCCCCGGCCTCGATGCCTCGCAGCCGGGCCGCCCCGCGGCTCAGGAGCGCCCCGCCTCGGGCCAGCGACTCGACGAGGGGCCGGTCGGCGGGGGGGACGAAGCGCCGGTACGAGAGCGGCCGGAACGCCGCCACCTCGGTCGGGTAGGCCAGGCCCGAAGGAGGCGTTCGGCGCGGCGACCCCTCCGGCCTCCAGGCGGTGAGCCACGCGGTGCCGCTTCGGACCTCGGCCGCCGCCCGCACGGACGGCAGGCGCTGCACGGCTTCGGCGTAGCCGGGGGGGAGGCCACCGGGCGTCCAGACCAGGAGGGTGCGGATCGGAGCCTGCTTCACGAGCTGGGCTGGTGGCGGCCGGCGAGCCGGCGGGCGAGAGTCCTCCAGCGGCATCCCCAGCGTCACGGCGCCGCCCACCAGCGCTCCGACGAGGGCGGCCACGAGGACTCGGAGCGACCTCACGTCCCGCCTCCGGGGGGCGTCATCGACCGCGCGATGGCCACGAGGTGGTCCAGGTCGAGGCCCTCCGCGCGCAGCGAGCGGTAGATCCCGTCCTCGACCCACTCCAGCTCGCCTCGGATCGGTGAGTACCTGCCGACCTCGGCGTCGATCCGGACCCCGACCGCTCCCGGGTCGGTGGGGGGAGGGAGGCCCGTCCCCTCAGCTTGGTGGAGGCGGATCCCCACGCCGTCGAGCTCGCCCCCGGGCCGGCGGAAGTAGGTGGTCACGGCCGCTCCGCTCCTGGCGTGGAACAGGTGCAGGGTCCAGAGGCGGTACTCGGCGGGCAGCCATCGCGGCAGGGCGAGGCCCGGGAAGACCCGGACGGCCCGCTTCAGCGGGACCCCGACCTCCTGGACGCCACCCGGGAGGCGACGGGTCCGCCAGGCATCCGGGATGGGGAGCCCGCGCACCGGCACCGAGGCGGCCATCTCCAGCAGCCGGTCGAAGGGGAGGTTGGACTCGATGTAGAGGTCCGTGTCGGCCGCGTGGATCGCCAGCCGGTGGCCGAGGTCGTCCGTCGGGGGCTCGTGGTAGGCGAGGCCGCCGCCGGGCAGACGCACCGGGGCGGCGAGGGGGCCGACGTCGCCGAACAGCGCCTCCTGATCCCACGACCGGCTCTCACGGATCCGGAGCCAGCTGAGGCCCCGGGCGTAGGAGGTCAGGATCTCGTCCGGCCCCAGGAGCCCCTCGCGGTACGGCTCGAGGCCCGCAAGGGTCGCCGGCTCGGCGGGCTCGAAGGGAAGCTCGCCCCGGCCTGCCTCCCGGAAGCCCCGATCCACCGCTCCCGACCCCTCGACGCTGGGTCGCCACCCCTCGGGCACCGACTCGACGAAGGTCCTGGCCCGCACGTCCAGCAGCGTCGCGCCGTCCCGCTCCCGAGGGAGGCCGTTGCGGAGGGCCCAAGCCTCTCGCTCCGCACTCCCCGCGGCCAGCACCCGGTATCCCAGGGGGAACCACGTCTCGGCATCGAGTGAGACCAGCACGCGGTCCAGCGGGAAGAAGGGGCGCCAGGATCCCCCCGCCTGGAGGAAGGCGAGCAGCGGCGTCGCATCCCGGTAGTCGAGCTCGACCCGGACCACGGACCGGCCGGAGACCGAGCTCTCGCCCACGACGCGCAGCCTCCCCGCGCCCGCGAGCGCCTTCATGGGGAGGATCACGTCCGTGGGGATCGGCGCGTCGCCGTCGAACGGCGGCCGACCCCTGACGGCCAGCGTCCTCGTCTCGCCCGAGGCGCAGGCGGGCAGGGCCTCCCGCGGGCACGGAACGGGCGCGGTCAGCGACCAACGTCCTCCGTCGACCGCCAGCCTCACGTCGTTCCGGGGCCAGGCGTCGCCGGGGTAGGCGGTGCGGTCCCGCACCTCGGCCAGGAACCGCTCCGGGGCCCGGAACGTGACGCGGGCCTCGAAACGGCGCAGCGGCACGTCGTCCGCGAAGCTCCGCTCGGTGATCTCGAACACCGCTCGGTAGGAGGTGATCTCGCGCGAGGCCTCGGCCACCCGCTGGGAGATCTCGGACGCCTCGACGGGAACGGGCCCTCTCCGGACCCCCGGCAGGCCTCCCGCCACGAGGGCCACCACCACCGCGGCGGCGGCGAACGCGGCCATCTCCCTTCCCCACCCGCTCCGAGCCGGCTCCGCCCGGACCCGCTCCATGATCGGGCCCACGAGGTCGGGCACCGCCGGGGCGGGCTCGAGACGGACCGCATCCCGGAGCCGACGGGCCTGGGCCTCGAAGCGGCGGCACGCGGCGCACGTCTCGACGTGCGCGCGTGCCGCCGCGTCGAACGGCTCACCGTCCAGGGCGGCCGAAAGCTCGCGCTCGGCGGCGTCACACCTCATCGGCGTCCTCCTCGAAGGCGAGGCTCTCCATCAGAGCCTTCCTCGCGGCGTGCATCCGGCTCTTCAGCGTGCCGGGCGGCACGCCCAGCACGACGGCCGTCTCCCGGTAGCTCAGCCCCATCACCTCGATCAGGACGAAGGCCTCCCGGAGGTGCGGGGCGAGCTCGTCCACGGCG
>DASUTZ010000044.1:0-10669 GCA_036374295.1 Actinomycetota bacterium | reverse complement strand
GGCCGCGTCCCATCGGGCCGCGCGGGGGCGTCACTTCCTCTCTCCCGGCTCGCAGAGCGTGAAGGACTGGTCGCCGAACCGGAAGTTGGCGCACCCTCCCTGCACCGAGACGAGCTGGAAGTTGTCGGCGAACGTCTCTCCCGGCGACACCGTGTACGTCTGCCCGTCCACCTCGACCTGGACCCGTCCGATCGCCAGGATGTCGATCAGCGTCACGGTGTGCCCCCCGACGGTGATCGACTCGCCTCGCTGCTCGCTCGGCACGCCGCCGTTCCCATCGTCGCCGTCACCGTTCCCGGGAGGCGGGGTCGTCGTGCCGCCGTCGTCCCCATTCGTCGTGGTCGTGCCGCCGTTCGTCGTCGTCGTCGTGTCCTCAACCAGGGGCATGAAGGGGTCCCGGCCCGAGAAGAACGCGATCCCCGGGGTCCGGGGGCGAGGCAGCTCACCCTCCTCCTCTTCCTCTTCCTCCGGCTCGGGCGACGGGGAGAGGTCCGGGCTCGGTGAGGCGCCGAGCGTGGGGGCGGTTTCGTCGGGCGCCCCACCGGGCCGGACCACGAGGAAGAAGAAGGCCACCGCCGCCAGGGCCACGACCCCCAGGACGATCAGCAGGTTGCGCTCACGCGGAGACATCGCTCAGCCCTCCGTCGGCGAAGCGGTCGGGGTCGGGGTGGGCGAGGCGCCAGGCGAGGGGCTCTCCTCGATCACCTCCGGCTCGGTCCCCGGACCGGCAGCCGGGTCGGTCGTGTAGAACTCCACGGACAGGCTCGCCTGGATCTGCGGCAGCTCGTCGGGGCCGGGCCCCACCGAGATGGTGATGACCTTCGCCGCTCGATCCATCGTCTCCAGCCGGAAAAGGAACTCGTCCACCTGGAAGAAGCCGCCGATCACCTGGATCTGGGCGGGGATCTCCGAAGCGGTGCCCTGCGGGAACGCCGCCGGCGTCCCCGGCGCCACGGAGAAGAAGTCCACGTCCGCGACGTCCGCGACGTCCTGGAGCGCGTTGATCAGACCCGGCAGGTCGGCCACCGGGGGCACGGCCCGGCGGAACCGGGCCACCTGGCGGCGGATCTGCCGCGCGTTCTCCCGGACGCCCTCCAAGCGGGCCAGCTCGGCCCGGAGCGTGAGCTCCTCCGCCTCGGCCTGCTCGACCTGGTCCTGGGTCCGGGACACCTCGCGCATCTTCGGCAACACGAGCAGGAAGAACAGGAGGGCGGCCAGGACGAGGCTGACCACGATCACGAGGATGGGACCACGGCGAGTCATCGTCGACCTCCCGGAGGTGTCACGGCGTCCTCGGACAGATCCACCGAGCTGTTGAAGTCCACAACCTCCGTCGTCCCGATCTCGCTCTTCTGCGAGGAGCTGAGCCACGGGTTGATGAAGCCGCCCACGTCCTCCAGCCGAGCCAGCCACAGGGCCACCGTCCGGTGATCGAAGGCGGTCCCCGTGAAGCTGATCTGACCCACGATCCCCGGCTGCGCGTCCGGCGCGGCCTGGACGTCGCCCGTCGCGGGGGCGGCCTCGGCCGTCACCGACCCCTCGAGAGCCGTCAGCCACGAGGTCCCCGGGATCACGAGGGAGACGTCACGCAGGACCCCCGACCACAGGACCTGGTTCTTCAGCAGCTCGTCGAGCAGCCCGCGCGTCGCCAGCAGCTCTGCCTCGAGGTCGGCGAACCGCTGGAGCTCGGCGATGTCCTGCCGAAGCTCGGCGTTGACCGCCTGCTGCTCCTCGAGCTCATCCTCGACGTTGGACAGTCGCACCTGCTGCAGGAAGTAGAAGGCGCCCACCGCCGCGAGGACCAGCAGCCCCACGACCGCGGCCGCTGCCGTGCGACGCCGGGCGCGCTGGCGCTCACGGATCTCTGAGGGAAGGAGGTTGATCCTCATCGAGGCTCCTCCTGCGGCAGGGCGAGCCCGATCGAGACCGCGAGCAGCGGCTCGGCCTCCAGGAGGTCCTCGGGGCTCAGCGAGACCCGGACGTCCACCTTGGAGAAGGGGCGCCCCGCCTCAGTGGCCACGCCGGTGCGCTGCCCGAGGAGCTCGATGAAGCCGGGCATCTTCGACCCGCCGCCGGACGTCCGGATCCGGGAGACCTGGGCCCCCGGCGTCTGCGCCCGGTAGAAGTCGAGCGACGAGCGGATCTCGTCCACGAGCGCCGTCACCCGCTGCTCGAGCGTGCGGCGGGCGTCGTCCGACGCCGTACCGCCGCGCTTAAAGGTCTCCGCCGTCTCGGCGTCCACGCCGAGCGACGAGGCGACCGACGTGGTCACGTCGTTGGAGCCCGATGGGAGGATCCGCACGAACCGCGGGACGCCACGCTCGTGCACGCTGATGTTCGTCACGTCCGCGCCGACGTCCACGACGGCCTCGCCCCCGGCGTCGGACTCCTCGAGCCCCAGGCCGTCGTGCTCGCCGATCGAGCGCACGAGGGCGAACGGGACGAGGTCCACGCCCACGGGGTTCAGCTTCGCGCCGGTGGCGACCGCGAGGTGCCGGTCCACCATCTCGCGCTGGGCGGCCACGACGAGGATCCGGTGGACCTTCCGGCCCTCCTCCTCCAGCTCCTCGAGGACGTCGTAGTCGAGCACCGCCTCGTCCATCGGGATCGGGATCAGCTCCTGGACCTGGAACGGCAGCGACTGGCGCATCTCCTTCTCGGGGAGCGCCGGCAGGGTCACCTCGCGGACGACGACCCGCTGGTTCCCCACGCCGAGCGACGCCTCGCGGCTCTTGAAGCCGCCCCGCCGCCACAGCTCGCGGACCGCCTCGGTCACCGCCTCTACGTCGCGGACCTCGCCGTTCTCGACGGCGCCGGGAGCCAGGGGGACCTGGGCGATGCGCACCAGCGCCGGGACGCCGCCGCCGACCGAAAGCTCGGCCGCTCGGACGCTCGTGGACCCGATGTCCAGGCCGATCCTCGTGCGAGCCACTAGCCCTCCTCCTCGACCTGAACCGCCCGATCAGAGAGGTACTTGTTCACGTCCGACTCCCTGATCCGGTAGTTCTTCCCGACCCGGATCGCCGGCAGCTGACCCGCCTTGATGAGGCGGTAGACCGTCATGTTGGACACGCGCATCGTCGCGGCCACCTCTCCCACCGTCAGGAGCCGGTCACCCACGAACGGGCGGCGCTTGGGCATCATTCACATCCTCCCCAAGCTCACCAACGACAACGCTTGCCACATGTTCACCATCCGTCACACCGCTCTCTCGTGCTTCTTCCTGCTCATCCATCACGAAGGATGCGAACCTTAACAACTGACCCACCCCTTGTCAATCGGCATTGCGTCCGACAATCTTTAACGCATGTAGAACCACATCACTGTCATTTAACGACGCCTCGGGGAATGACAAAGGTGTTGTTATGCCGCGATCAGGGCAGCAGACCGAGATACCAGTCCGCGATCGGCGGCCCGAGCAAGAGAGCGAGCGCTCCCCCCGCGGCCAGGAACGGCCCGAAAGGGATCTGCTGCTTCCTGCCGTACCCCATCACCGCCATCGCCAGGAGCGCCCCCACCCCTCCCCCGACGATGCCGAGGAAGGCGGCCACGCCCACGTACCGCAGGCCGAACGCCCCCAGGACCAGGCCGATCATGGCGACGAGCTTCACGTCCCCCATCCCCATCCCACCCGGGAGGGCCAGGGCGATGAGGAACAGGGGCACGGCGTACAGGACCATTCCCAGCAGGCCGTCGAGGATGCTGAGGCCGTGCCCGGCCAGATCGCCGACGATGATCGCCGCCGCGAACGTCGGGGTCATCGTGTAGGTGATCCGGTTGGGTACGATCCGGTGGCGGGCGTCGATCACGGCCACCGCCACCATCGATGCCATGAAGGCCGACGCCACCGCCGCCGCGTACAAAGGATCGAGGAAGGCGGCCCCCGCGAAGAGAGCTCCCGTCGCCAGCTCGGTCAGCGGATAGAACGGCGAGATCCGCTCGCCGCAGGCCCGGCACCGTCCCCGCAGCAGCAGCCAGCCGACGACGGGAAGGTTGTCGCGGGCCCGGAGCTCGGCGCCGCATCGGGGGCACCTCGAGCGCGGCCGCACGATCGACTCGTTCCTCGGGACGCGGTGGATCACCACCGTGAGGAAGGAGCCCACGACCAGCCCCAGGACCGCGAAGATCGCGACGCGCACGACGAGCGGCAGGCCAGGCTCCATCGGGTCCCCTCCCGGCGTGAGCCTACGTCGTCCGGACCTCGCGGATGAAGGTGATGTCCTGGTCGAACCCGTCGGGCGCGAACCCGGGGATCGGGACCAGCTCGAACGTCAGCGTGGCGTTCGAGTTGAAGTTGACCACTCCCCCGAACATCTGCCCGTTCGCCGTGAATGAGTTGGAGTTCATGTTGATGCTGCACGGCGTGTAGAAGGTCGTGGTGAGGCCGTCCCCCACGTCCGAGTTGGAGCCGAACGTGATGTCGCATGGATTCGTCCTGCCCAGCCCGAAGATCAGGAACAGGGTGTGTGGACCGCCGCTGCTCAAGATCCGTGAGTTGCTCTGCATCGTGAGCGACCCGTTGCTGATGACCGCGAGGTCGTCCGGCACCCTCCATGTGCTGTTCGACGGCCACCGGAGGTCGCAGGACGACGTGATGTGGATGACGTGCTTGCCGGCCGGAAGCGCCTGGAGGAAGTTGCGGGCGAGCGTGCAGTCCGCGAAGGGCGTGATCAGGTAGCCTTCGTCGAGCCAGTCCTGCGCCTCGAAGACGAAGTCGGGAAACTCCCGCTGCGGCGGAGGATCCGAAGGGACGTTCTGGATCCGCAGTCCGTCGATCGCGTTCGCGCTCGCGGTGATCGTCGTGCCGGCCTGGGCATCGCCGTAGATGTGTGCCGACTGATTCGAGTCGACCGAGACGTACGAGGACGACGACGTGACGTTCCGTCGAACCACGGCCTGGTTGCGGAGCTCCACGAAATCGTTCGCCCACACGTTCTTCTTGATATCGGCGTTCCCCTCGATGATGGCGCTCCCCTGCGCGTAGACGCTGCCCTCGGCGATCACGTTGCTCTGCAGGATCACGTCGCCGTTCGTGTAGATGTCCGCGTTGATCGCTCCAGCCCCAAACACCGTCACGTTGGAGTTGAAGAGGGGATCCGCGTCCGAGAAGATCGCCGAGTCGCCAAAGGCCCGGGGGGGCTTGGGGACCAGGTAGACGAACGACTGCATCGTCCGGGTGGGATCCGTCGAGCTCGTGGTCCCCTCCGACGTGATGAGCGCGGAGTCGGGGATGATGTCGTCGTCGGTGATGGGGCAGGGGATGGGATCGCCCGCGACGTCGAAGAACTCAGCGCTGACGGTGAAGGAGGCCGTGGGAGACCCCGTCAGCTGCCGCGTGACCGAGCACTCGATCTCCGTGGGCGAGACATCCGTGAGGTGCGAGAAGTAGTAGTCGAGGCCTGCCTCAGCCGAGCCGATCGACTCCACCCGGCGGCGGTTGCGTGCGCTCGCGTCGCTGTTGTGCACGGCGATCTGAACGGCCGTCACACCCATGATGAACACGATGGCCGAGATCATGACCGCCGTGAGGAGCGCCACCCCTCGCTCGTCATTCGCCCTCCGCATGAACAGCTGCATCTCTCCTCCTACGTCACGAGGCCGGCAGGTCGGCGCACACGTCCGAAGAGAACCCCAGCGACGTGTTCCGGCCGGTCAGCGAGGTCTGGATCCTGATCGTGGCCGCCGGGTCGTCGGGAAGGTCTCCGTTCACGGTCAGCTTGATCATCACTGTGCGATTGCCCTTGCTTGGCTCGGGATCGAGCTGGAACGCCTCCTCTCCCAGCGTCCGGTTGACGATGCCCTCGGCGACGACCCGCCATGAGCCCGCCAGCTCGGGCTGGTTGGGAGGCCAGCTCCGCCGCTTCAGCTGGTCGTCCTCGATCAGCCATTGGACGCACTGAAAGGACGGGGTCCGCGTCGGCGCGTTCGCCTGCGTGTAGATGCGGAGCCCGTAGTACGGATCCGCTTCCGTGGCGGGGTTGTAAAGCACGTTGCCCGACCTGATCTCGCGATCGAGTTGCTCGATCGCGAGACGGGCCTGGTCGTTGTTCTCACTGCGCCGCTGCTGTCGCACGAGGTTCGCCTGGAGCGAGATGACGACCGAGAGGAATGCCCCGGCGACCAAGAGCATCACCGACAAGGCGATCGTGACCTCCGGGATCGTGACCCCCGACTGCTCCTTGCGGAGCCGAGCCAGCCTCCAGCCGATCATGGCGTCGGGGCGGGCTCGTAGGAGGTTCGGGCCACGGCGCGGCCCAGGTTGACGAACAGGTCGAGGTCGACGACCGTGTTCGCGCCCCGGCGGATCTCGTAGCTGACCTCCGCGAAGAGCGGAGGGCCCGCGATCGCCTCGGCGCTGGCGCGGGTCGTGTTGGGCGTGCCCACGGTCTGCGACGTCGACGAGGACTTGATCTCGATCGTCCCGGACAGGTCCGCGCTGCCGCTTCCGAAGTTCGGTCCGGTGACGGGGACGCTGACGGCCGCAGGCGTGACGACGGCTCCTCCGGGCGTCACCGTGACGCTCGTGTACCCCGAGCCGTTCCAGTACTCGAGCGTTCCGGTCAGGACCAGCGTCGGGGCGTTGGTGTTTACGCCGGCCTCCACCTGGACAGTGGCGGTGTAGTTAACCAGCCGGGCCCAGTAGCCGGCCCATCCGGCCGGGGCGCTGGCGCGGTCGGGAAGACCGCCCAGCCGCACCTCGGGGACGATCCGCTCGACGCGAGCTCGCACGAGCCCGTCGGTCCCGGCGACCGGGATCTGCCTCCGAGCGTAGGCCAACGACGGTGTGCTGTTGTTTCCCACGCTGACGAGCGTGGCCGTGCCACCGTCCTCGGGGATCCGAACGGTGTGGGTGAGCGCGCCTTGATGACGGCCCACGGCGTAGGAGCACGCTCGTCCGTCCGACTGCACGGTGCACGGGTTAGTGGCGTTCGCGGCCGTAGCCGCGGTGGTCGCGCCGGTGTCGCCACCCCCGGACGCAACCGTGATCGTCGTGCTCGTCCCCGTCACCGCGGACGACTCGCTCCCCTGCGGGCCGAGGGAGACGTCGTCGTAGGGGCCGGCCGGGGTGGACGGGTCGGTGTCCGCCTGGCTGGTGCCGGTGACGCGCCCAACGGTGTTCTCCACACCGGCCACGATGCGCCGACCGCCTGGCAGCGCGGAGGATCCGTCGACCCGCACCACCTGCTCCTCCTGCACCGTCGAGTTCAGCGTCAGCATGTCCACCATGAACGCGTCGAAGGTCACGCCCTGCGCCGTGCCCACCGTCTGTGATCCGCCGCCGTTGATCGCCGCCGTTCCCTGGTGATAGGCCTGACAGGGAGCCCCGAACGGGTGGGTCGTGGTGTCCTGGCACCCGGTAGGCGAGAAGATGAGCGTCTGGGTTTCCACGGAGTTGCTGGCTCCGGGGTTCTGCGGATTCGCCCAGGTGACGATGGCCCACACGCGGAAGGCGCCGGCCTCGGGCACGTTCTTGGCCTCGGTCACGTACACGCTCCAGTCGAAATCCGAGGGGTAGTCGGGCGGTCCGTACGTCCCCTGATGGGGGACGAGCGGTGTAACGGGAGTGGCCAGCAGCCCCTGCGTGTGCACGATCACCTCGGCGGCCGGGTCCGGCGGGCACACCTTGAAGTAGTACTCGAGTCCGCACAGCTTGATGTTCGTCGGGTCGCCTGCAAGATCCTCGTCGGCCAACCCCTTGGTCACGTGCTCGTAGGCGAGGCCGCGAACCTCCTCGATGAGCTGGTTGGCGATCTGGTTGGCCGTCTGGCGCTGGCGGGCGAAGCCCGTGTCGCGGAACCCGACCACGGCGGTCTGGGCCATCGCCAACAGGGCGAGGAAGAGCACGCCCAGCGCGACGGAGAGCTCGACCAGCGTGAACCCCGCCTCCGGATCCCGCTCCTTCAGCCTTCGCAGCATGGTCATCCCAGCGTCGGTGGAGAACGGCGGTCGCCGCTCCTCGATTATCTATCGGTCGGTCGGTCGGCCGACCTAAGCGGAAAAGAGGAAGAGGGCGGCGCGAAGGCCGCCCTCTTCCAGGGTCTTGCAGCGATCCCTTACCAGCTGCCGTCGCTGGAGGTCATGCCCACCGCAGCGGCCCCTGTGCATCCGCCGCCGGAGTTCCGGAACGTGCCCGCACCCGGGTTTGTCGAGACATCCGAGATGTGGAAGCACGTCCCCGACGCGGACATCCGGGACAGGCCCACCGTGTCATCGGCGCTGTTCGTGGTACCGACGCCAACGCTGACCGCCAGGTTCGCGGTCGTGGACGCAACGCCGCCGGCGACCCAGTCGAGAGAGGGCTCGATGGCCTCGCCCTCGGTCTCGTTGAACCCGGCGTACGTGTCCCCGTCCGTGTACCAGGCCTTGGCGGCCGTGAGGCCGTTCCGAAGGTCCGACTGCGCGGCCCGGTCCTGCGCCCGCTGCCGAAGCCCCAGGAACGTGGGGATCGCGATCGCGATCAGGATCGCGATGATGAGGACGACGACCATGAGTTCGATGAGCGTGAAGCCCTTGTCGTCCTCCATCCTCTTGCGAATCGCCTGCAGCATGTTCACCTCCTAAGGCTCTACTGCAGTCTCCTCATGAGCATCGGCACGATCGGTCGAAGGTTGAGGAAAAAGTTGGAGGCGGGGCCCGAGGGCCCCGCCTCCCAGGAGGATGATGCGTCGTTACTTGATCAGCTCGAAGATCTTGAACAGCGGCAGGTAAAGCGAGATCACGATGACGCCCACGGTTCCACCGACAACCGCGATCAGCAGCGGCTCGATCAGCGACGTCAGGGCGTCTACCGTGGCCTCGACCTCCGCGTCGTAGAAGTCTGCGATCTTCTCCAGCATCGTGTCCAGGGCGCCGGTCTCCTCCCCCACCGCCATCATCTGGACGACCATGGGCGGGAAGATGTCGTGCCTGGAGAGTGGCTTCGTGATGCTCTCCCCTTCCTTGACGCTCGCCCCGATGTCCCGGACCGCGTCGGCCATCACCGAGTTGCCCACGGTCTCCGAGACGATGTCCAGCGCTTGGAGGATCGGGACGCCCGAACGCGAGAGGACGCCGAGGGTCCGCGAGAACCGCGACAGCGCTGTCTTGTGGAACAGCTTCCCGAAGATCGGGAGCTTCAGCTTGAAGCGATCGAACGCCCGCCGCCCCTTGTCGGTGAGGATCCACCGACGGAAGCCCCAGATCAGCAACACGAAGCCGGCCACCACCCACAGGAAGTAGCCCCGAACGACCTGCGACACCGCGATCAGCACCTTCGTCGGCACCGGCAGGGTGCCGCCCAGGTCCTCGTACAGCGTCTCGAAGGTCGGGACCACGAACACCAGCATCGCGATGAGGATCAGGATGACGAGCGCGAAGACCACGGTCGGGTAGGTCATCGCCGACTTCACCTTGCGGCGAAGCTCGACCTCCTTCTCCAAGGTGTCGGCGACCCGAAGCAGGACGTCGTCCAGCGTGCCGCTCGTCTCGCCGGCCCGCACCATCGCCACATAGAGCTTCGAGAACGCCTTCGGGTGGTTGGAGAGCGCCTGGGAGAGCGAGCTCCCCTGCTCCACCTCGGTGCGGACCTGGACGATGATCTTCCCCAGCTCCTTGCTCGACGTCTGCTGCTCCAGGATCGAAAGGCACCGCAGGAGGGGAAGCCCGGAGTTGATCATCGTGGCGAACTGCCTGCTGAAGACCGTGAGGTCCTTCAGCTTCACGCGGCCCGGGCGCAGCGTGAACTCCCGCTGGAGCCCCGAGCTCTTCTGCTTCACCTCGAGCGGGACGTAGCCCAACTCTCGGAGGCGAGACATCACCAGGGCGTCGTTGTCGGCCTGGATCTCGCCCGTCCGCAGAGCCCCGCCCGCATCCCGTGCACGGTACGTGTAGGTCTCAGCCATCGTTGCCTCCCACCACAGGCTTCCCGAGGAGCCTGTTCAGCTCGTCCAGGCTGTGGCACTGACTGACTGCCGTGTCGTAGGTGATCCGGCCCGACTTCACCAGGTGCGCCAGCGCCGCGTCCATCGTCTGCATGCCGAGCTTCCCCCCCGCCTGCATCGACGAGTAGATCTGGTGGATCTTCGCCTCGCGGATCAGGTTCCGGACGGCAGGCGTGGCGATGAGGATCTCGGCCGCCACGACCCGTCCCCGCCCGTCCGCGGTCGGCAGCAGCTGCTGGGTCACGACGCCCTGCAGGGTCGCCGCGAGCTGCACCCGGACCTGCTGCTGCTGGAACGGCGGGAACACGTCGATGATCCGGTCGATCGTCTGGGGCGCGTCCTGCGTGTGCAGGGTCGCGAAGACGAGGTGCCCGGTCTCGGCGGCGGTCAGCGCGGTCTGGATCGTCTCCAGGTCGCGCATCTCACCGATGAGGATGACGTCGGGGTCCTGCCGCAGGACATGCTTCAGTGCCTGGGCGAACCCCTGCGTGTCCTGCCCGACCTCTCGCTGGTTCACCATCGCCCTCTTGTGGCGGTGGAGGAACTCGATGGGGTCCTCGACGGTCATGATGTGCGAGTCCCGCTCCTGGTTCACGATGTCCACGAGAGTGGCCAGCGTGGTCGACTTCCCGGAGCCGGTCGGTCCGGTGAGCAGGACCATGCCCCTCGGGGTCCTGGCGAACATCTCGATCTGCCGAGGCAGCCCGAGCTCCTCCACGGTCTTGATCTCGTAGGGGATCATCCGGAAC
>DASUTZ010000043.1:0-2524 GCA_036374295.1 Actinomycetota bacterium | reverse complement strand
TGCACCCCGCCGGCCCAGGACGGGAGCGTCCCCGACGCGGTGCTGTACGCGGCGCGCGCGGGCGCCATCCACGAGGTCTTCCGCATCGGCGGCGCCCAGGCGATCGCGGCGATGGCCTTCGGGACCGAGACCGTGCCCTCGGTGGACACGATCGCCGGCCCGGGCAACGTCTGGGTCACGGCGGCGAAGCGCGAGGTAATGGGCACGGTGGGCGTGGACGCCCTGGCCGGCCCCACCGAGCTGGCGATCGTGGCGGACGGGACGGCCGATCCGTCGGTGCTCGCCGTGGACCTCGTGGCCCAGTGCGAGCACGACCCGATGGCCCGGACCACGCTGGTCGCCCTGGATCCGGGCCTCCCGGCCGCGATCGAGGTGCCCTTGGCGGCCGAGCTCGAGGCGAGCCCGCGGGGCGAGGGCGTCCGCGCGGCGCTGGAGCACGCGGTGGCCGTGCTCGCGCCCGACGAGGAGGCGGCCGCCTCGGTCGTCGACGCCCTCGCCCCCGAGCACCTCCAGGTGGTGACGGCCGACCCGAGGGCGTTCCTGGCGCGGGTCCGCTCCTACGGCGCCGCGTTCCTCGGGCCGCACACCGCGGTCTCGCTGGGCGACTACGGCGTGGGCTCGAACCACGTTCTCCCCACGATGGCCACGGCCCGGTTCGCCTCCGGCCTGCGCGCGGCGCACTTCGTGACGGTGTCCTCGTGGACGGAGGCCTCCCCCGAGGGGGCCGCGCGGTTCGGGCCCGAGGTCGAGACCGTGGCCAGGGCGGAGGGCCTGGGCGCCCACGCCAGGGCCAGCGAGGTGCGCCGATGACGAAGCCGCCCCTCCGCCCCGACCTGCACTCGCTCTCCGCGTACCTGGCCCCGCAGATCGACGCGCCGGTGCGCCTCAACACGAACGAGTGCCCCTACCCCCCGCCCGAGGCCTTCGCCCGCGAGCTGGGCGAGGCGGTGGCCCGCATCCCCTTCCACCGCTATCCGGACCGCGACGCGACGGCCCTGCGGAAGGGGCTGGCCGAGCTGACGGGACACCCCGCCGAGGGGGTCTGGGCCGCGAACGGCTCCAACGAGGTGATCCAGCACCTGTGCCTGGCCTACGGTGGACCCGGGCGCGGCGCGATGGTGTTCGAGCCGACGTACTCGCTCCACCGGCTGATCCCCCGGATGGTGGGGATGGAGATCTTCAAGGCGAGGCTGGGAGACCGCTTCCTGCTCGACGAACGGGCGGTCGAGTCCGTGGCCGGCTACCGGCCATCGATCGTCTTCGTGTGCTCCCCGAACAACCCTACGGGGAACGCCCAAACGGCCGACCTGGTCGCGCCGCTGTGCGAGGCCACGGACGGCCTCGTGATCGTGGACGAGGCCTACGGCGAGTTCGGCGGCGCCACTGCGCAGGGCCTGGTCACGGAGCGCGATAACCTGGTGGTCGTCCGGACCTTCTCCAAGGCGTTCTCGATGGCCGCCGCGCGGCTCGGCTACGCGCTGGCGCCGCCGGCGATCGTGGAGGACCTGGCCAAGGTCCGGCTCCCCTACCACCTCTCCTCGCTGACCCAGGCGGCGGGCGAGGTGGCCCTGCGCCACCTCGAGGAGGCCCGCGCCCTCCTCGACCGGATCCGCGACCAGCGCGACCGGATCCTCGCCGAGCTCGGGAGCCTCGAGCACGTGGAGGTATTCCCGTCCGAGGCGAACTTCGTGCTGTTCAGAACCGCGGTCGAGGCGGAGGCGCTCTGGCGGGCTCTGCTCGACCGGGGCGTGCTCGTCCGAGACGTCTCCGCGTACCCTGGGCTGGAGCGGTGCCTCCGGGTGACGGCGGGCACGCCCGAGGAGACGGGGGCCTTCCTGGAGGCCCTGCCCGAGGCCCTGGAGGAGGTCGCGTGACGCGAGCGGCGAAGGCCGAGCGGAAGACGAAGGAGACGAGCATCCTCGTGACCCTGGGCGTGGACGGCTCCGGCGAGAGCAGCGCGGAGACCGGCCTGCCCTTCTTCGACCACATGCTCGAGCAGCTGGGGAAGCACGCCCGCTGGGACCTGGAGGTCAGGGCGGAGGGCGACCTCGAGGTGGACGCGCACCACACCGTGGAGGACGTGGGGCTCGCGCTTGGCGAGGCTCTCCGGGAGGCCCTGGGCGACAAGGCTGGGATCCGCCGGTTCGGCAGCGCGGCGGTCCCGCTGGACGAGGCGCTGGTCGAGGTGGCGCTCGACCTCTCCGCCAGGCCCTACGTCGTGCACGAGGTGCCGGTGCCGGCCGAGATGATCGGGACCTACGATCCGGGCCTCACCCAGGACTTCGTGCAGGCCTTCGCCACCGAGGCCGGGATGACGATCCACTGCCGGCTGATCTCGGGCCGCAGCCCGCACCACGTCGTCGAGGCCGAGTTCAAGGCGATGGCGGTGGCGCTGCGCAGCGCGTGCGAGGAGATCGGCGGGGGGACGCCGTCCACGAAGGGGTCCCTGTGACCACCTCGGTGGCGATCCTCGACTACGGCTTCGGGAACCTGAGGTCCGTCCAGCGCGCGGTGGAGCGCGTCG
>DASUTZ010000042.1:0-4738 GCA_036374295.1 Actinomycetota bacterium | reverse complement strand
CTCGGGATCGAAGGCGGAGCCGCTCGTCACCGATCCCCGGATCAAGAAGGTTTCGTTCACGGGCTCGGGGCCCGTGGGCTGGCGGCTGAAGGGTCTCGATCCCCGGAAGCGGTTCACGCTCGAGCTCGGCGGCAACGCCGGTGTGATCGTGCACTCCGACGCCGACCTCGACCACGCCGCTGAGCGGATCGCGTTCGGCGGCTACTACCAGGCGGGGCAGTCGTGCATCGCCGTCCAGCGCGTGCTCGTCCAGTCCGAGGTCTACGACGACTTCGTGGAGCGATTCGTGAAGCAGGTGCAGGCGCTGAAGGTGGGGGACCCGCTCGATCCCTCCACCGACGTCGGGCCGGTGATCGACGCGGGGGCGCTGGATCGGATCGCCGAATGGGTGGACGAGGCTGTGAAGGGCGGGGGCGAGATCCTCGCCGGCGGCGAGCGGGACGACCCGTTCTACCGGCCGACGATCCTGGGGCAGACGACGCCTGAGATGAAGGTGCGGTGCGAGGAGATCTTCGGCCCGGTGACGACGGTCACATCGTACGAGACCTGGGAGGATGCGCTGGCCGAGGTCAACAACTCTGAGTACGGCCTCCAGGCGGGCGTGTTCACGTCGTCGCTCGACCGGGCCTTCGAGGCGCACCGGGAGCTGCAGGTCGGGGGCGTGGTGGTCAACGACCAGTCGGCGTTCCGGGCCGACCAGATGCCATACGGCGGCGCGAAGGAGTCGGGCTATGGCCGCGAGGGCCTGCGCTACGCGATGGAGGACATGACCGAGCCCCGGATCATGGTCCTCAAGGTGCCGCTGTGAGGGTTTCGCGGAGGCCGGTCTCCAGGTCCCGGGGAGCGTAGCCCAGGTCGTCGCGGGCCCGGGCGTCGCTCGCCCAGTAAGTCACCCCGTCGGCCGCCCGGACCACCTCGCGGAGGTTCGGGGGCGCGCCAATGACGGGCCCGATCAGGCGCCCGAAGGGGATGCTCGCCTTGATCAGCGCCGCGGGGATCCTGGGCGGCAGCTTCCGTCCGAGGATCCGGGCCGCCGTCCCCAGGATGTCGCCGAGCGTCGTGATCTCGCCGCCGAGAGGATAGGTGGCACCGACCTCGCCCCGATCCAGGACGCGCAGGATCCCGCCGGCGGCATCCTCCACGTGGACCGCGTTGAACCCCGTCTCTGGGAAGGCCACGAACCGGAGCTTCCCTGCGCGGAGCTGATCGAGCTGGTTCCCGACCTCGGAGTGGTCGCCCGGCCCGTACACGGCTCCGGGGGCGGCGATCGTGACCGGCGCGCCGCTCTCGGCGTGCCGCTCCGCCAAGCGGTGGGCGAGGTACTTCGTCTCGTCGTAGACGCTGAGGAAGTCGCGCCGCTCCGGCGTGGGACTCCCCGGATGCACCCCACCCCTCGTGTTCCCGAACACCCCGATCGTGGAGACGTGCAGGATGTGGGAAACGCCGGCGTCGATCGCGGCGTCGAGCACGCGCTCCGCCCCCCGGACGTTCGCGTCGAACATGCGGGGCCGCTCCGCACGCGGGATGCCCACCTCGTACATCCCGGCCGAGTGCACCACGCCGTCGCAGCCCTCGACCGCCTCGCGGATCGCGTCGACGGCGTTGAGGTCGCCCTCGACGAGGGAGCATCCGAGCTCGATGAGCGAGGTGGCCTTCGACCGTGTGCGGACGAGCGCTACGACCTCGTCGCCGCGGCCTCGCAGCTGCCGGGCGACCTCGCCGCCCACGAATCCCGTGCCGCCGGTGAGGAAGACCTTCACGCTGGGAGCCTACCGATGGCAGCGTCAGGCCGCCTCGGGCACTGGGCCCTTCACGCGGAGGTCATGCCGATCCTCGAGCAGATGGGTCAGCGTGCGGGCGTCTCGCACCGCCGCGCAGGTCTGGTCGTTGTTGAAGAAGACGTAGACGGTGCGGGCGTCGAGGCCGGCGATCCGGTCGGCCCACCGGCGAAGCTTCCGCCTCGTGTAGCCGGGGCCGTCCTCCGTCCCCTGGTGGAAGCGGAGGTAGGACCATCCCCCGGTCACGACGTCGGGCACGCGCGCGCCGGGTCGGTCGGCCAGGACGTACGCGTACCCGCCCCGGTCGAGGAGGTCGTACGTGTCGTCGCTCTCCCACGAGCGGTGGCGGAACTCGAACGCCGCCTCCATGTGCTTGGGGAGGACCTCGAGGAAGGCGCGGAGCCGTTCGTGGTCGGCACGCAGGTTCGGAGGCATCTGGAACAGGACGGGGCCCAGCTTCCGCCCCAGCCGCTCGGCCCTCGACCAGAGGAGCTGCACCGGGTCCCGACACTCACGAAGCCTGCGGATGTGGGTGATGAACCTGCTCGCCTTCACCACGAAACGGAACCCCTCGGCGGTCCCGCGACGCCACTTCACGAAGGTGTCGTCCGCCGGCAGGTTGTAGAAGGTGTTGTTGACCTCGACCACGGGGAAGCGCTCGGAGTAGTGGGCCAGCCAGTCCTTCTTGGCCACCCTCTCCGGATACAGCACGCCGCGCCAGTCGTCGTACTGCCAGCCGCTCGTGCCGATCAGGACCTCCATGCCCTCACCTTGCCCCGTTTCTCGTCATCGGCAACGTGCGAGACGCCGGAACTTGGGGAAGGATGGGGGTGTGGCACTGCTGATCCTCATCATCCTGATCATCGCGGCGGTCACGGGCACCCTGTGGCAGGTGCTGGAGATCGCGGCCGGCGTCGCCATCGGGATCTTCCTGGCGACCGTGCTGCTCGCGGTGGCCGCGTACTACGCGGTGCGGAGCCGCGTGCGCCGCTTCCAGCGCGACATGCGGCGGGACGATCGCCCCGAGCGCTACTGAAGCACCTCGTCGAAGAAGTCGGCGATCGCCTTCGCGGGCTCTCGCTCCTTCCTGCGGAAGAAGTGACCTCCGCCCTCGATCACCTCCACGTCCGCGTTGGGGATGCGGCCGGAGAGCTCCAGCATCCCCGGCACGGGGCAGATCGCGTCGTCGTCCCCGGCCACGAGCAGGACGGGCGTCTCCCACGCCCGGAGCTTCTCGTTTTCAGGGAGGTTGACCACCGGCAGCAGGTCGAACCCGATTGGCAGGCCGACGAGGGCCACGGCCGCGACGCGCTCGTCGGTGATCGAGTGACGGACGGCCACGTTCGCTCCGAAGGACCAGCCGACGACCACGGTGGGGCCCTCGGCCTCATCCCGAACCCGGTCGATCGCCGCCCGCAAGTCCCTCGTCTCCTCCTGGCCTCCGCTGTGCTCGCCCCCGGAGCCCATCACGCCTCGGAAGTTGAAGGCGAGGACGACCCAGCCCCGCTGGGCCAGCTCGTTCCGGATCGCCCAGAGCAGAGGGTGGTCCTTGCTGCCCCCGTGAGCGGGGTGGGGGTGGCAGATGACGGCGGTGCCGCGCGCCTCTCCCTCCGGCTCGCGGAGCTCCCCCTCGAGGGTGACGCCGTCGTCGGTCTCGAAGGTGGTGGTGGTCACGATGGAGGATGATACGGGGACGATGGGGGATGGGTTCGCGATCGCGCTGAACGGCTACGGCCTCCGGAGGGAGGACGGGCACCGGGAGGTGCTCGCGTGGCACGACGTCGTGCAGATCGCGAGGACGGCCGAGGAGGGCGGCTACCGGGCGATCTTCGTCCCCGAGATCGGGGCCCGCGAGGCGTTCTCGACGCTGGTCGGGCTCGCGGCCGAGACGTCGAGGGTCCGTCTCGTGAGCGGGGTGGCGCCGATCGGCTCCCGCGACCCGAGGCGGATGGCGATGGAGGCCGCCACGCTCCAGGACCTGTCGAACGGCCGAGGGGTCCTCGGCCTCGGGTCGCGGGAGCCGATCGAGAGGACCCGTGAGGAGATCGCCGCGATCCGGGCCCTGCTGGCGGGAGAGGAGCCGAAGGTCGAGGGTGACGGCGCCGCCGCGCTCCCGGGGCTGGACCTCTTCCCCGGTCGCATGCCGATCTACCTCGCCGCGCTCGGGCCGCGGATGACCGAGCTGGCCGGCGAGATGGCCGACGGGGTGATCCTCAACTGGTGCACGCCCGAGCGGGTCTCGCAGGCCCACGAGCAGCTGGCCCGTGGCGCCGCCCGGGCGCACCGGGACGTCTCGACGGCCACGGTCTGCGTCTACGTGCGGGCCGCGGTCGGCATGAGCGAGGAGCTCGCGCTGGAGGCGCTCCGGGCCGCGCTCGCCGAGTACGCCGGGATGCCCACCTACGCCCGCCAGCTGGAGGCGATGGGCCTGGGCGCGGAGTGTCGTCGTGCGGCGGAGGCCACCTCGCTGGGCGAGGTCCCCGAGTCGCTGGTCGATGCGCTCTGCGTGCGCGAGGGGCGGGACGAGGCCCTGGCCCGCCTCGGCGAGTACCACGACGCCGGCGCGGACGTCGTCGTCGTGTACCCCGTCCCCGAGCTCGACCCCGCCACGTCGATCACGGGAACCGTCCTGGGGCTCGCTCCTTCGCCGGCCCTGGACCCCACGGCTTCCCGTTGAGGACGAGCGCGCTCGCGGGTACACTGGGGTTCCCACGGTCGACACCGTGGGAATCGGGAAAACCAGGGAGGACAGCGTGGCCTACGTCATCACCGAGCCGTGCATCGACGTCAAGGACCGGGCGTGCGTGGACGAATGCCCCGTGGACTGCATCTACGAGGGCGGCCGCATGCTCTACATCCAGCCCGACGAGTGCGTGGACTGCGACGCGTGCGAGCCGGTCTGCCCGGTGACGGCCATCTTCGCCGAGGACGACGTTCCCGAAGAGTGGAAGAACTTCACC
>DASUTZ010000041.1:0-7087 GCA_036374295.1 Actinomycetota bacterium | reverse complement strand
CGGCCCAGAACGGCTCGCCCTCGGGCGTGAGGAAGACCGTCATCGGCCACCCGCCCTGCCCGGTCATGGCCTGCACGGCGTCCATGTAGATCGCGTCCACGTCGGGCCGCTCCTCGCGGTCCACCTTCACGTTGACGAAGTACTCGTTCATGAGCGCGGCCGTGTCCTCGTCCTCGAACGACTCCCGCTCCATCACGTGGCACCAGTGGCAGGCGGCGTAGCCCACGGAGAGCAGGATGGGCCGGTCCTCGGCGCGAGCGCGCTCGAGGGCCTCGGGGCCCCACTCGTACCAGTCCACCGGGTTGTCGGCGTGCTGGAGCAGGTAGGGGCTGGTGGCGCCTTGGAGTCGGTTGGGCATCGAGGCGATGCTACCCGGTGGAGCATCCGGCGACGCCCCGCTAGACTGCCCCCGAGGGAGGCAGCATGGCCGCGGACGAGTTCGACGAGAGGTTCCACGAGGCCGTTACGGCGCTCGACGAGATCGCGGGCGAGATCAAGCCGCCCGAGGCCTGGGACGGCTTCGATCCGGTGTCCCTGGAGGAGTTCTGGCAGTCGTGGCCCACCGTCCGGGCCTGGGGCGAGTGGCTGTGGCAGCTCGTCGAAGCGGAGCGGGGCGAGAAGGCGGCGCCGGCCAACGACTCCCCCTACGAGGAGATCGGCGGCTCGGGCTGATCCAGCGCGCTCCGCGCGAGGACCTGCATCGCGTGGGACCAGAGGAGTGGCTTGGCCACCGGCCCCCATCTCGCCTCCCACACCGGTAGGAGATCGGGCTTCCGCAGGTGGGTGGAGACCTGCTCGGGCAGCGCGCCGTCCTGGTCGGCTGTGGCCTCCACCCAGGCCAGGACCTCGCGGGCTCGGTCGCTGTTCCCCGCCAGCGCGTGGACGCGCGCCAGCGATCCCGACAGCACCACCCACAGCCCGCCCCCGTAGTAGCCGTCATCGAGGTACCGATGAACGCCTCCGCCGTCCGCGACGAGGTCGGCCTCGATCCGGCGAAGCGTCGCCCCGACGATCGCGTCGTCGGGCTCGAAGGGCCCGAGCGACCCGAGCACGAGGAGCGCGCTGGCGTCCACGTCCTCCACACCCTCGTGCTTGGCGAGAGAGCCGTCGGAGGTGAGTCCCCGCTCCCGAACCCGGGCCAGGGCTGCGCGGGCCGTCTCGGCGGGCTCCGGGTCGTCCAGGAGTCGCGCCGCTCCGAGGAGGCCCTCCGCGACCGCGCACAGGGTGGTGGGGTGGATCAGGCCGTCGTGCTCCTCCCAGCAGTCGGCGCAGGGGCGGTCCCACAGGAGGCGGAGGTAGCGTGTCGTGAGGTCAACGGCGCCCAGCACCTCGGCCGGCTCCGCGATCCCCGCCTCGACGTGCCGGGCGAGCGTCGCGAGCCAGAAGCCGTGCCCGTCGAGCTGGAAGTTCGACCAGAGGGGGTCGTCCACCTCCTCCCCCTCCTCCGTGTAGCGGGGGTGGAGGACGTCCGCGTCGGTGAGGGGATCGGGGATGCGGCGCTCCAGCGCCTCGACCTTGTGCGCGAATCGCTCGACCGTCGCCGCGGCCCAACGGTGGAAGGCCTTCGCCGCCTCGCGCTCGCGCGAGGCGGCGAAGGCCTCCGCGATGAAGGCCCCGTCCCTCAGCCACGAGTACCGGTAGACGGGAAAGGAGGGCGAGGCGAGGATCGCGCCGGACGGCCCGCGCCCCGATCGCAGGATCCCGAGGCTGTCGGGCGTCACCGGCCGGGCTCGACCACGAGGTCGCGCCCGCCGCCGTACGCTGTGCGGATCGCCGAGACCACTGGGATGGCCATGCCCACGTACACCGTGAGGTTGATCCCGAAGTGGAACCAGACCAGACCCGCGGCGCCCCCGATGATGCCCGGCGCGGGGTCGATCCCGAGCGAGAGGTGCTGGACCAGCTTCGCCGTGTGCTCCGCCATGTGGTAGCCCTGCACCGCGAACGCCGCCAGCAGGAAGCCGGCGCTCTTCCCCACGCCCCCCGCCAGCGGGGCCCCGGGCCGCACGAGCCTCCACACCCAGACGATGAATGCGAGCACTGCCAGGTTGTAGACGAAGTGCACCCACTCGGTGTCGATCTTCTGACCCGCGAGCCCGCTCCGGATCTCGGCGTCGATCACGTGCACCTGGTAGACCTGCACGACGTGCTCGAGCATGTGGAAGCTCTGCACCGCGAAGCCCCCGACGAGGATGGGCAGCGCCTTCCCCGGATCGATCGGCCTGGCCCGCCTCCGCCACCGGCGCACCCACGGCGTGACCGCCCAGCGGGCCAGCGCGAGCGCAGCGAGCGCCAACGCCACGACCACGATGATGCCGGGCAGCAGCCCCTGCCATCCCTGCGCCCAGATCGAGAGCGGGAAGCGGTCCACGGTCACCGATCCCACTAGCGTCCCCACCCTGTTCGGGACGTCGACCAGCTCGTTCTGGTGGACCCTCATCGTGGCGTAGTACAGCGCCACGACCCCGTAGCCGGAGCGGCTCGTGATCCCGGACCCGTCGCTCTCGATGTCGCGGATCGTGTTCCGGCGCACCTCGCAGTGCGACATGTCGCCGCAGTAGATCCCCGAGCCCAGGGCGTCGCGGACCACGTTCCCCTCGACGAGGCCCTCGCTCATCTCGGTGATCGAGATGCCCCGGACGGTCGTCCCCGTCACGACGTTGTCCACGGCCTCCAGCCTGCTCACGTGGGAGACGATGCCCTCCATGCCCCCGCGAACGGCGCACCCCGAGATCACGCTCCGGGGCCGCCCGTTCGCGTTCCGGATCTCGATGCCCTGGGCCATCCCCCCCGTGAGCCGCCGGATCACGCAACCCTCGATCCAGGCTGACGCGTTCACCACCTCGATCCCGTGGTCGGCTGCGCCCTCCACGAGGACGCCTCTCAGCACGACGTCATCGGCCTCGCGCACGAGGACCCCGGTCTCGCCGCCCTGGATCGTGAGGCCCTGGAGGCGCGCGCCGTCCGCACGCACGACAAGCGGCCCCGACACCACGGCGCCCCCCTCCGCCTCCACGGTGACTCGCCGGTCGATCGCGAACGGGGCGTGTCGTCCCGCGAGCAGGACGAGCGTCGAGCCCTGCGGGGCGCGCTCGAGCACCGAGGCGGCGTCGGCGCCGGCCGGCACCTCGATCCGCAGCCCCCCGGAGCGGGCCGCGATCAGGCCGCCGCCGGCCAGGACGACGACGATCGTGGCGATCAGCAGGCGCCTGGTCACTTGGTCGACCCGGCCAGCAGGCCCTGGACGAAGTATCGCTGGAACGCGAAGAAGACGATCAGCGGCACGATCATCTGGAGGAACGCGGCGGGGGCGATGATCCCGATGTTCGATCCGAACTGCCGCGTCTGCTCCCTGATGATCACGGTCAGGGGGGCGTTGTCGGTCCCCGCGAACACGAGGGCGACCAGCAGGTCGTTCCACGTCCACAGGAACTGGAAGATCAGCAGGGAGGCGATCGCAGGGATACCGAGGGGCAGCACGACGCGCGTGAAGACCCGCCACTCGCTGGCCCCGTCCATCCGCGCCGCCTCGAGCAGCTCCTTGGGGATCCCGATGAAGAAGTTGCGTAGCAGGAAGATGGCGAAGGGCAGCCCGAAGGCGATGTGGTAGAGGACCACCCCGGGGATCGTCCCGAAGAGGTTCAGCCGCCCGAAGAGGCTGGAGATGGGGATCAGCCCGATCTGGATCGGGACCACCAGCAGCCCGACGACCACGAGGAAGAGGGCGTCGCGGCCGGGGAACCGGGCCCAAGCGAACGCGTACGCGGCGCCCGCCGCGATCATCACGAGCAGCAGCGACGTGGGGACGGTGATCAGGACCGTGTTCCACAGGCCGCTGAGCATGGTGGGGTCGTCGAGGATCCCGCGGTAGGACTCCAGCGAGAGCTGGCTCGGCGCTGTGACGACGTTCCACCAGCCGCTCTCCAGGTTCGCCGCGTTGGAGCGGAGCGAGGTGATCAGCAGCCCGAACGTGGGCACCAGCCACAGGAGCCCCACGATCACGAGCACGATCGCCACCGGTCCGCGCGAGACCGCGTGCATGATCCTTCCCATCGGGGTCGAGGGCCGGGAGGGCGCCGCTACCGTCGCGTCCGTCGCCATCTCACTGCTCCGACTTGAACCGTCTGAGGTTGAAGAGCATCGCGGGCACGACCAGCACGAACAGGAACACCGCCAGCGCGCTTCCCAGGCCACGGTCGTTCTGGGCGCCGAACGCGGTCCGCCACATCTCCAGCGCGATCACATTGGCGTCGTCCTGGACGTTGCCGGGCGCGATGACCAGGACGAGGTCGAAGATCTTCAGGACGTTGATGATCAGCGTGACGAGGACGACCGCCAGCACGGGGGCCAGCAGGGGCACGGTCACCCGCCGGAACACCTGCCACTCGTTGGCGCCGTCCACGCGCGCGGCCTCCAGCACGTCGCGGGGGATCGCCGCCAGGCCGGCGCCGATCACGACCATGGCGAACCCCGCCCACATCCAGATGTACGCCGCGATGATGGCGGGGGTGACGAGCGCGGGCCCCAGCCACGGGACCCCACCGAAGGCCTGCTGGAAGTTGGAGCGTGCGAGCTGCATCGTGAACTCGCCCGAGCCCAGATCCTCGATGACGTAGGATCCGTCGCTCTCCGTCGTGGCGCTGCCGACGACCTCCCCGTTCTGGACGGCCTCGACCGTCACGCCGGGCAGGCCCACCTCCTGTGAGTCGATCTGCCCCCGCTCGCCCTCGCCTCCAGGGGTGAAGTCGAGCCACACGACGCCTCCGATCCCGCCCGAGGGCACCTGCGGCGGCTGCGCGGGCTCCGCGGCCTCGGGGACGAGCTCGGGGTTGACCGCGACGAGGCCGAGGTTCACGGTCTCCCCTGTGGCGAACGTCCGGGTGGTGGCGAGGGCCCTCCCCTGGCCCTCACCTCCCGGGCCGGCCGGCTGGAGCAGGTCCTCCTGGGATGGTCGGGCCCCCGGGAAGCTCCCGGGCGACCGGAAGACGTTGGTCACGCCCCCGATCGCCGCGTTGATCAGCCCGCGCTCGGGCTCCTGCTGGTACATCACCCGCCAGGTCACGCCGGCGGACAGGAACGAGATCGCCATCGGCATGAAGATCGCCACCTTGAAGGCCGTCCCCCAGCGCACACGCTCCGTGAGAACGGCGAAGACGAGCCCGAGCGCGGTGATCACGGTCGGGGCTACCACGACCCAGATCACGTTGTTGCGGATCGCGGTGAGCGTGCGGCCCGACGAGAGCATGTCCGTGTAGTTCGCCAGCCCCACGAACGCGTCGCCGGGCTTGTCGTACAGGCTGCGAACGACGCTGAAGATGATCGGGTAGAGCACGAGCGCGCCCAGGATGATCAGGGCGGGCGCGAGGAACCCGCCCGCGACCACCCAGGTCTTGACCCGGTCCCGCCTCCCTCGACCGGGGGGCCGGGGCGGCTTCTCCTCCACCGCCACCGGCCCGCCGGCCGTGGCTGCTACCTGGTCGGGCGTGCGCTCGTCGGTCCCGGCCAACCGATCCCTCCTAGCCGAAGGCCTGTGACGCTTCCTGCTCCATCTGTTCGGTCACCTGATCGATCGCCGACGGGTCGGCCAGGAAGTCCTGGAAGAGGCTGAACAATCCCTGCCCGACCGTGCCGCCGAACTCCGCGGGCTGGAGGTCCGACATGTCGAAACGGAAGGTCTCGGCCGTCGCCAGGGCCTCCGCCGACCGCCTGGTGATGTCATCGGGGTACACGCTCAGATCGACGTTCTGGTTGGGCGACGTGAACCCGCCGAGCCCGGCCCACACCTCGCCGGCCTCCGGGCTGGCCAGGAACTCCATGAGCGCCCGACCCGCCTCCGAGTCGGTGAGGAGCACCGCGACGTCGCCACCGCCGACGACCGCGAGAGGCGAACCGTCGATCGAGGGGAAGTTGAAGAAGTCCGCGTCCTCACCCACAGTGGAGCCCGTCTCGCCTGAGATCACGCCGGCCACGAAGTCGCCCTCGTAGACCATCGCCGCGTCCGGCGAGTCCGGGTTCGCGAACACGTTCGCCACCGAGGTCGGGAAGTCGGTCTGGAGCGGGTTCCCGGCCAGCATGTCCTGGTTCTCGAAGATCTCGGCCAGCCTCGTCAGCGCGTCCTTCACCGACTGATCCGTCCACGGGATCTCGTGGTTCGTGAGCTGGTCGTACATCTCCGGGCCCGCCGTCCGGATGTAGACGTTCTCGAACCAGTCGGTCAGCGTCCAGCCGTCGGCCCCCCCGATCGACCACGGCGTCACGCCGAAGTCCGAGACCGTCTGGGCCGCCGACATCATCCCGTCCCAGTCCTCGGGGGCCGAGACGCCCGCCTGCTCGAAGACGTTCGTGTTGTACCAGACGGTCGACTTGTTCGCGGCCTTGAACCAGACCCCATAGAGGGTCCCGTCGATGCTCCCGAGGTCGCGCCAGTCCTGCGAGTAGTTGGCGTCCACCTCGTCGCCGGCGACGTCCTCGATCGGGATGAGCGCGTCCTGCTCGGCGAGGTCCGCCATCAGGCCCGGCTGGGGCAGGAACGCCACGTCGGGCGGGTCCCCTCCCTCGATCCTGGTCCCGAGCACCGCCGCGACGTCATCGCCCGTCGAGGTGAACTGCGTCTCCGCGCCGGTCTGCTCGGAGAACGCCGACAGCACCTGCTGGAAGCTCTCCTGCTCGGTCCCCGTCCAGACGGCGGCCACCTCGACCGTCTCACCGGACAGGTCCTGCGGGGCGTCGGGCTCCGCCTCGCCGTCCCCGTCGCCGTCCCCGTCTCCACACGCCGCCGCAGCAAGCGCGAGGACCGAGAGCAGCGCAAGCATCCTGTACCATTTGGCTCGTCTCATTCCCGTGTGCACCCCCCTTGGGTACGGTTCCCCTCTCTTCTCGCCGGCCGACCTCACGAGGGCGAGCCGTCGTAGATCCCCAGCCCCGAATCCTTGTCGAAGAAGTGCATCCGGGACGTGTCCACGTACAGCTCGATCTCCTCTCCCTCCGACGCCGAGGTCCTGGGGTTGAGCTGGGCCACGACCGAGGTCTTGGCCTCCTTGGCTCGCTCCTCCAGGTCCTCGAGCGCCTCGGCCCCGACGTCCACCGC
>DASUTZ010000040.1:0-20307 GCA_036374295.1 Actinomycetota bacterium | reverse complement strand
CGGGTTCGCCTACGCCGTGTGGGACTTCCTCGACGTCCCTCCGGGCGGAACGATCAACCCCGACCGAGGCACGTTCGGGGGCGGGCTCGGCTTCAAGGGTGGCTCGCTGATCTCGCGCACGACGGACGGCGGCATGACCTGGTCGACGCCGAGGCGCCTCTACAACCCGGGCGGGGTCAATCAGACGATCGGGAACCAGATCGTGGTGCGGCCCGACGGGACGCTGGTCAACGTCTTCAACGAGATCCTGAACTTCCGGAACGACGACCGGGACGCGCAGTTCGACTTCAACTTGGCGCTCAAGGTCTCGCCGGACGCTGGGCGGACGTGGCTGCCGAAGGGCCCCCCGATCAGGTTCGGGGACATGCTCCCCCGGACGCTGTTCAATCCCGTCTTCCCGTTCGTGAGCGTGTATCAGCCCGACGCGGACGGCCTGGAGACGCTGGACGGCGCCAACGCCGTCCGGAGCGGCGAGGTGATCCCGGAGGTCGCGGTCGATCCGAACAACGGCAACCTGTACGTGGTCTGGATGGACGCGCGGTTCACCTTACCGGGGGCCACGACCGTCCTGGACCTGATCGATGAGGTCGCCTTCACGATGTCGACCGACGGAGGCTTCACCTGGACGACGCCGATCAAGGTCAACCAGACGCCCGAGAACATCCGACTGGGGAACCGGCAGGCGTTCACGCCCATGGTCCGCGTGCTCGACGACGGCACGGTCGCCGTCAGCTACTACGACTTCCGGAACAACGTGGACGACGACGGGGTCGGGACGACGGACATGTTCGTCGCGCACTGCCATCCCGCGTCGGAGGACTGCGCGAACGAGGCCAGCTGGGATGAGGAAACGCAGGTCACGACGTCCTCCTTCGACATCACCGAGGCGCCGTTCGCGAACGGGTTCTTCCTCGGTGACTACGTGGGCCTCGAGACCGACGGCACGGACTTCCTGTCGCTGTTCACCCAGAGCGGCGTTGGGGGAGACTCGGCGAGCGAGTTCTTCTCCCGGATAGGTCTAGGAAAGATCGGGTAGGCCGAGCGGCTCCCTCCCGTGGGAGGGAGCCGCTCGGCCTCGTCCGTCAGAGCGTGCAGCCGTGAGCGGCCAGCACGGCCGGATCGCTGAACGCCATGGCGCCCCCCGCGTAGTTCGTGTGGAACGCCGTGCCTGAGGACCTGCCGGCCGACACGAGCTGTCCGAACGAAGCGCCGCAGGCCTCGCGGATGTCCCCGCCCGGAGCGGCCGACGCAAGGCTCGGAACGCCCAGGGCCACGATCACCACGGTCACGAGCGAGATCAGTCGCGTACGTATGAGACTCACCCTCCTTCCTGGTCGCGCTCGAACTACCCAGGAGACCCATCCCGAAACGGATCGTCGGCCGGGAGTCTCAGGAGAGTCGGGACGCCACCGTGAGCTCGACGTTTCCCTTGAGCGCTTGCGAGACGGGGCAGTTCTCCTTGGCCGCCTCGGCCGCATTCCCGAACTCCGCTTCCTCCATCCCGGGCACCACACCGGTGACGTCGAGCGCAGACCTCGTGATGCCGGTGCCCGGAACGAAGCTCACCGTGGCCGTGACGAGCAGTCGGTCGGGGGCGTGGCCCTGATCGGCCAGGATCTTCGAGAGCGCCATCGAGAAGCACGAGGCGTGCGCCGCGGCGATCAGCTCCTCGGGGCTCGTGAGGTCGTCGCTCTCGCCGGTACGAGCGGCCCACGAGACACCCAACCCCTCGATGACCCCGCTGCCGACCCGCTCGATCGTTCCCCGTCCCGTGGCGAGATCCCCCCGCCACGTCACGTCCGCGCGCTTCTCCGTCGCCATCATGCCTCCTCGCGTAAGACGAGTTGACCAACTTCGCTGCATCCTGGGTAGTCGCAGACTATACCGGGCGGCATGCCTCCTCCTTCTGGGAGTCTCCTGTGAATTCGACGGCAGATCGTGTCTGGGTTCGACCCGTTGAGAGAGCCTCCGCTGCGATGACCACCATGCGAAGCAAGGGCCGGGCGTGCGCGCTCGCGGAGTTCGCTGGTCGCATACCTGTCGGCACCGGTCTCGGGGAACGCGGGCGAGGCGACGAAGAGGTGAGCACAGATGGGGAGGGGCGGTCAGACCGTCCCTCCCCGTCATGCGCGCGGCCGGAGGCCGCTCAGAGCACGTGGATGAAGCCGCACATCCCCTGACACTTCCCGTCGACCATCGCCGAGTGTCGGGCGCAGCGGTATCGGTACGTGCCCGTCCTGCGGAACTTCCTCTTCACCCGCTGCCCCGGCTGGAGCACCTTGCTGAGCTTGAACCCCAGCCGCTTCTTCCAGCGCCTGGGCTGGATCGAGGTGACGTCGTGGACCCTCCGCTTGCTCACCATCTTCGGTCGGGGGTTCTTCCAGATGACCACGTCGCCCTTACCGATGTAGGTGTGGACCTTCACCCACTTGTTCGCGCCGACCTTGGCTTTGACGCGTGCCTTCGCGGCCGATGCGGGGACCGCCGGGAGCGCGACCATCAGCATGGTGACGAGGGCCAGGGAGACCGCCGAGATGGTTCGGCGACGCGCGAGGGCGCCGCCCGATCCCGTGACTCCGGCCATAGGTAGTGCTCACCTCCGTTCCGATTCGCCGACTGGTTGGGTGATCGAGCGAACGTCGATCGAGTTCCCTCAGTCTATGGTCGCGCCCCGGCTACGACAAGGGGGGGTCACGCGAACCCGATCTCGAGATGGGTGCTGTCGCAGAAGGGCTTGTTGCCTGAGGCTCCGCACCGGCAGAGCGCCAGCCGATTGCGCACCTCCCACGTGCGCCCGTCCACGGCCATGATCGGAACCCGGCCCCGCACCCAGTAGGGCCCGCCCTCCTGTACGACGATCGAGGGCTCGTACTCGGGCTCGACCTCGGCTCCGTCGTGGGTCTCGAGGACGAGCCGACCCGAAGGGCACCTCGCCACGATCCCCTCGATACGCCGGCGGACCTCCGGCTCGTCGGAGCGGTGGAAGGTAAGCCGCCAGACGTCGGTCACGCGGTCATGACAGAACGCCGCAGAGGTGCACAGCGAGACATCGTCGGTGAGCGTCACCCCCTGCCCGGGCACCGCCTTGCGCCGAGCGCTCGTCGGTCCCCGGTCGGCCGTCTCCTCGCCGTCCCACTCGATCGTCTGGTGGGTGTCATCGCAGAAGGGTTTGTTCCCCGAGCGGCCACACCGGCACAGCGTCACGGTCCTTCGGAGGGGGTAGGGCTCGTCCAGCTCCCAATCGATCGAGCTGCCATCCTCGGAGCGCAGGATACGCCCCGGGTAGATCGGCACGCGGCCGCGGACCCGGTAGTTCCCGTTCTGGGTGACCTCGATGCGGGGACCCTCGTCGCTCACGGCGGGAAGTGTAGCGGCCCCGCGCCCCCTCCGACAGGAGACGACGGGAGTCAGGCCACCGTGATCGTGCCCGTCATCCCGGCCGAGGCGTGGAAGCGGCAGAAGAACTCCGTCGAGCCGGATCCCCGCAGATCCTCGAGGGACACCTCGCCGGACGCGCCCGGCTCGAGGTCCACCGATACCCCGGCGTCTCGGACCCCGAAGGAGTGCTCCAGCGCGCCACCGTTGGCCAGCCGAAGGTCGTGGCGGCCTCGCAGGACGACGCAGCTGGGAGCGAAGAACGTGTCGCCCATCTCGAGCCGAGGCGGGGGGTCGTCCGGGCCGGCCTCCAAGCAGGGGAGCTCGGGCCGGTCGTGCCCGGCCACGAGGTGGGACTCGCGCTGGATCTGCTCGGCGGGAGGCGTGCCCGTCGGCCCGGCCTCCGGAGGCTCGGTCCCCGTACAGCCGGAGGCGAGCAGGACGAGGCAGATCAGCGTGCGGCCCACGGCTCGAGGGTACGGCCCAGGACCGGCCGAGACCATGCCTCGGATGTCCCCCCGACGTCCCTCAGCCCGCCCGGAGCCGGCGGGCCCGCACCAGGCGCACCACGTAGACCACCCCCAGCGCGAGGTAGAAGGGCGCCAGCGCGATGAACCCGCCGCGGAACGACATCGGAAGCATCGCCGGGATGAACGCTCCCATCACCCATGCCAGCTGGAACGCCACCTCGTACCGGACGAAGACCCGACCCTGCGCGCCTCCCGGCGCGTTCGCCTGCATCAGGCTCTGGAACGCGAGCCGGCCGGCCTCCGTGGACATCCCCGCGACCCCGACGAACAGCGCGAGGGAAGGGAGCCCGTAGGCCTGCGACGCGAGGAACGCCCCCAGGCCCGCTGCCAGGAGCGAGCCCACCACGATCACCTCCTCGCGGACCGTCGTGGGAAGACGCGGCACCAGGAAGTCCGCGATGGCCGCGCCCGCGGTGCCGGTGACGAGGAGGACGCCGAACCAGTAGGTCGGGGCTCCCGCGTCCCGGAGCGCGAAGGCCAGGAGCGCCATGAGGAATCCCTGCGCTCCGCGGAGGCCGCCCGCGCCGAGGGCGGCCTCCGCGAGCGCAGGGATCCTCCCGCGGCGCGGGACCTCCCCGGCCCGAGGCGGGTGCCGCTCCACGGGCGCCAGGCGCAGGTTGAGCAGCGCGGCCGCCGCGTACACCAGCGCGGCCAGGACGAGCACGCCCCGGGTCCTCCCGAGCTGCAGCATCACGACGCCGGGGACCGCAGCCAGCAGCGCGCCGGCGATCGCCGTCCGGGCCAGGAAGGCGTTCGCCCTCATCAGCGCCGCGCCGGTGGGAGCGTAGGCAACCGTCAGGCCGTTCTTCGCGATGAGATGGATCCTCGTCAGCACCAGGACGGTGAAGACGGCGGGGAACAGGAGGAGCGAATCCAGCCATCGAGCGGCCAGCAGCACTGCCACGGCCCTCCCCACGCTGGCCCCGAACGAGATCGCCCGCCGGAAGGGGCTCCGGTCCAGCAGCGGGACCAGGAGGGGGCCCGCCACTGCCAGAGGGGCCATGGTCAGCCCCAGGTAGAGCGCGACCTGGGTGCGGGCCTCCCCCACCGGCAGCGCGAAGAAGATCGAGTCGGCCAGCGCGATCGCCAGCAGGGTGTCGCCGGCGACGCTCGCCATATGGACGAGCGCGTAGTCCTCCAGCGGATCGTCCGAGGTCCACATCCGCCGCATGGGACGGCTGGCCCACGTGAAGAAGGCTCGGCCGCGATCGAGGAGGCCCTGAGTCCCGTCGCGCTCCGTCACGGGCGGATGCTAGCGCCGGGAGGGTCACCCGCGCAGGAGCGAGAGCACCACGTCCCGCCGGTTGTTCTCGCGGTTCGTGTCCACGAGCACGATCGACTGCCAGGTGCCCAGCACGACCTCGCCTCCCTCCACGGGCAGGGTCAGGGACGGCGAGATGAACAGCGGGAGGAGGTGGTCACGGCCGTGCCCCGTCGAGCCGTGACGGTGCGAGTACCGGTCCTCGGGAGGGAGGAGGCCGTCGAGCGCGTCCTGGAGGTCGCGCTCGGAGCCCGAGCCCGTCTCCATCAGAGCCAGACCGCACGTGGCGTGTGGAAGGAAGACGTTCAGCAGCCCTTCTCCGCCCCGATCCCGGACGAAGTCCTGGACCCGCTCCGTGAGGTCGGTGACGAGCCGTCCGGTCGTGTCCACGGAGAATCGCGAGGACTCCACGCTCACCCCAGCCTGGCCCCGTTCGGCACCGAGCGGTCGGGCCCGACGAGCACGACGGTTCCGTCCTCGTCGTAGAAGCCGAGCACGAGCACCTCCGAGCTGAAAGGGCCGATCCGCCGCGGTGGGAAGTTCACCACGGCAGCGACCTGCCTGCCCACGAGCTCCTCCGGCTCGTAGTGGTCGGTGATCCTGGCGCTCGATCGACGCTCCCCGATCTGGGGGCCCAGGTCGATCCACAGCTTGTAGGCGGGGCTGCGGGCCTCGGGGAACCGCTCGCACCGAACGACGGTCCCCGCCCGGACGTCGATCCGCTGGAACTCCTCGACGGTGACCTCGGCCATCAGTACAGCGCGCTGGCGAGCTTCGGCCGGTACTCCCGGACGAGTGGGTGGTCGTCGCCGAGGGACTCGAAGATCGTGACCATGAGGTCCCGGGCCCGGTCGCGCGTCTCGCCTCCGACCAACCCCAGCAGGCGATCCAGCGCCTCCGAGGTCTGGCCCTGCTCGGCGTCGGCCGCGGCCACCGCGAGCGCGGCCTCCGGGTCGCTCTCGGCTCGGACCCGGAGGTCGTCGAGATCACCGTCCCCGGGGATCCGCTCGACCAAGGCGGCCCGGGCCGCGATGGCCCGCGCCTCGACGCTCCCGGGCAGGCGCGATGCGAGGCGACCCGCCTCTGCGGCCTCCCCACGAGCCAGGAGCACCCGGGCCAGGCCCACCGTGGCCTCCTCGTGATCGGGATCGATCTCCAGGGCTCGACGGTATCCGCCCTCGGCCCGCTCCAGATCCCCCTCCTCCTCGAGCCCGACGGCCTCGGCGACGATCGGCTCCGCCTCGGAGGGAAGCACCTCGCGTAGCCACAGGCGCACCACGTCCTCGGGCTGAGCCCCGACGAACTCGCTGACGACCTCGCCGTCCCTGAAGGCCTTCACGGCGGGGATCCCCTGGACCCCATACCGCGCGGCCAGCGCCTGGTTGGCGTCCACGTCGAGCTTGGCCAGCACGAAGCGCCCTTCGTGCTCCTCGGCGAGCCCCTCCAGGATCGGTCCCAGGACCAGGCACGGACGGCACCACCCCGCCCAGAAGTCCACGATGACCGGGACCTCGCGCGAGGCCTTCAGCACCCGCTCCTCGAAGTCCCGCTCCGAGACGTCGATCACCACGGGATCAAGCGTAGCCGCTGGCTCCCGATACCATCTAGCGAGATGCCTGCGCAGAGGCTGGTACGGTAGGGCGATCGTGTCGACGCTGAGACAGGATCCGACGACCGCAGAGTGGGTGATCATCGCCCCCCACCGCGCGGCGAGGCCTCGGGCCGCGGCGAGCGTGGAGCGCCCGGCGGGACTCCCCTTCGACGCCGACTGCCCGTTCTGCCCCGGCAACGAGGAGCGCACGCCCCCCGAGATCGCTCGCACCGAGCGGGACGGATCGTGGGACCAGCGCGTCTTCGCCAACCTCTACCCGGCGCTCCAGGGGAACGGGAGCACGGAGCGCCAGGGGAACGCTCTCTTCCGAGAGATGCCGGGGGTCGGCCAGCACGAGGTCATCGTGGAGTCGCCAAGGCACGACGAGCGCCTCGACGACATGGAGACCGAGCGCCTGGCCCGAGCGCTGGGGGTCTGGCGGGACCGCTACACCGCGCTGCGAGAGAGGCCATGGGTGAAGTCCGTGATCGTGTTCCGCAACTTCGGGGCCCGCGCCGGCACCTCGCTCCCGCACCCCCACTCGCAGATCCTGGGGACCCCCGTGTTCGCCCCCGACGCCCTGCGGCGCTACTCCGTGGCCACCCGGTACTTCGACGACACCGGGCACTGCGTGTACGACGACCTCCGCGAGGCCGAGCTTGGGGCCCGCGACCGGGTCGTGTTCGAGAACGAGACCTTCGTGGCCCTGGCGCCGTTCGCCTCTCGGAACCCCTACGAGACCTGGATCCTACCCAGGCGCCACCGCCCCTCGTTCGGGGATGTGCCGGACGACGAGCTCGAGGGCCTGGCCCAGGCGCTGAGCAGGGTGCTGCGGGCCCTGCGGGAGGGCGCGGGCGACCCCGACTACAACCTCATCGTGCAGTCGGCCCCCGCCCACGAGAAGGGGAAGCCGTTTTTCCTCTGGCACCTCCAGCTCTTCCCCCGCACGACCACCCCCGCGGGGTTCGAGCTCGGATCGGGGATGAGCATCAACCCGATGGCGCCGGAGCAGGCGGCGGCCACCCTCCGCGAGGCGATCGCCGTCCGCCCCTGACGGCTCAGGCGTCCCCCAGGACCCTGTGCACCTTCGCCAGGAGCTCTCCGATGGGGAACGGCCTGCGCAGCTCGGCGTCGACCGGCAGCAGGTGGAGCTTCCCCGTCTCCCCCTTGCCCGCCATGAAGATGATGACCTTGAGGTCGGTGAGCTCCTCGTCCTCGCGGATCGCGCGCAGCGTCTCCCATCCGTCGCTGCCCGGGAGCTCCGCGTCAAGGAGGAGGAGGTCGAAGCGGCGGGCCCGGAGCTTCTCGATGCCGGTCTTGCCGTCGGATGCCTCGTCCACCTCGTAGCCCTCGAGCTGCAGGCGCAGCACCGGCTGGCGCATGTGCTCGGGCCGGTGATCGATCAGCAGGATGCGTTTCTTCGCCATCACTCGTCCTCGTCCACACGACGCACGACGACGCCCCGGTCGGTCAGGCGGGCCACCGCATCCGAGATCTTCTCGTTGCCACCGTCGAGCTCCACGATCATCCAGGCGCCTCCCTCCTCCACGCTGGCCCGGCGGATGTTGGGCGTGACCCCAGCTTCCTTCCCCACCAGGAAGAGCACCGGCTCGCCGGCCAGGTGGCCGGGGAAAGTCAGGTGGAAGCGCCGCGTCACCCTCGGATTGTCTCCCATGCCGGCGGCCCGCACACGCCGAAAAGGAGAGGCCCCCGCCTTTCGGCGGGGGCCTCTCCTTCGTCCACCCTCAGAAATCCATGCCCCCCGCGTCCGGCATCGCCGGCATCGGAGGCTGCTTCTCGGGCTTCTCCGCCACCAGCGCCTCGGTGGTGAGGAACAGCGCCGCGATCGACGCCGCGTTCTGGAGGGCCGAGCGCGTGACCTTGGCCGGGTCGATGATCCCGGCCTTCATCATGTCCTCGTACTCGCCGATGGCCGCGTTCAGGCCCTGACCGGCGTCGAGGGCGCGCACCTTCTCGACCACCACACCGCCCTCGAGGCCGGCGTTCTCGGCGATCTGCTTCAGCGGCGCCTCGAGCGCGTGGCGGACCAGCCTGGCCCCGGTGGCCTCGTCGCCCTCGAGGTCCACCTTGTCCAGAGCCTCCTGCGCCGCCAACAGAGCGACGCCGCCGCCGGGGACGACACCCTCCTCGACCGCCGCCTTCGTGGCCGAGACCGCGTCCTCGATGCGGTGCTTCTTCTCCTTCAGCTCGACCTCCGTCGCCGCCCCGACCTTGATCACGGCCACGCCCCCGGAGAGCTTGGCCAGCCGCTCCTGGAGCTTCTCGCGGTCGTAGTCGGAGTCGGTTGCGTCGATCTCGTTCTTGATCTGGTTGATCCGGCCCTTGATCTCGTCGTCGGAACCGGCTCCCTCGACGATCGTCGTCTCGTCCTTGGTGATGACGATCTTCCGAGCCTGGCCCAGGATGTCGAGCTGGGCGTTCTCGAGCTTCAGCCCGACCTCCTCGGAGACGACCTGCCCGCCGGTGAGGATCGCGATGTCCTGCAGCATCGCCTTCCGGCGGTCACCGAACCCGGGCGCCTTCACCGCTGCGGACTTGAAGGTGCCCCGGATCTTGTTCACCACGAGCGTGGCCAGAGCCTCGCCCTCGACGTCCTCGGCGATGATCACCAGAGGCTTCCCGGACTGCATCACCTTCTCCAGGATCGGGAGCAGGTCCTTCACGGCGGAGATCTTCTGGTTCGCCAGCAGGACGTACGGCTCCTCGAGGACGACCTCCATCCGCTCGGGGTCGGTCACGAAGTAGGCGGAGATGTAGCCCTTGTCGAACCGCATGCCCTCGACGAGGTCGAGCTCCATCCCGAAGGTCTGGGACTCCTCGACCGTCACCACGCCGTCCTTCCCCACCTTGTCCATCGCCTCGGCGATGATCTCGCCGATCTCCGGGTCTCCGGCCGAGATCGCGGCGACGTGTGCGATCTCCTCCTTGGCCTCGATCTCACGGGCCTGGTTCTTGATCGCCTCCACGGCACGCTCGACCGCCGTCTCGATGCCCCGCTTGAGGCCCATCGGATTGGCACCGGCGGCCACGTTGCGCAGGCCCTCCTTCACCATGGCGTGGGCGAGCACCGTGGCGGTCGTCGTGCCGTCCCCTGCCACGTCGTTGGTCTTCTTGGCGACCTCCTTCACCAGCTCGGCGCCGACGCTCTCCTCGGGGTCGTCGAGCTCGATCTCCTTGGCGATGGAGACGCCGTCGTTCGTGATCGTGGGGGCGCCCCACTTCTTCTCCAGGACCACGTTGCGCCCCTTGGGGCCCAGCGTGATCCGTACGGCGTTCGCGAGCTGGTCCATGCCGCGCTCCAGGGCGCGCCGTGCCTGCTCGTCGAACGAGATGATCTTCGCGGCCATCCGTTCCTCCTGAGTCCGTGTGGTCGAACGCTGGCACTCTCTGGCTTCGAGTGCTAAGCCGTATTCTACACGCGCCGCGCCCGGGGAGCACAAGGGGGGAGATGCTTGCAACCCGCTCCCCGAGGGGCCACGATTCCACGCAGGGGCCGCACGGAGCGGCCCTGAAGACTGTTCGGAAGGAGGCGCCGGTGGCGACCTACGAGGGGTACTGCGTCAAGGACAAGAAGAAGGTCGAGTTCGAGGGCGAGGTCGTGACCCTCAAGAACGGACGGCGGGCCGCCAAGGGTAAGTGCCCCCTCTGCGGGACGACGGTGATGCGCATCCTGGGCAAGAACGACTGACGCCCGAACCCCCTAGCTCCTGCTCGGCCTGAGCAGGTCCTCCGGCGACCACATCGCGCTCTCGGGCGCGATGTGCCGGTGTCTCAGCGCAAGGTCCGCGACGGTCATCCGCTCGAACACCACGCGAACCGCCGCCTGGACCTCTCCCCACAGCCCCTGGATCCCGCAGCGAGAGTCCTGGAAGCACGTGTGATCGGACGGGTCGAGGCAGTACATCGGGAAGAACGGCCCCTCGATCGCGTCCACGATGTCGGCCACGCGGACCTGGGAGGGGTCCTTGGCCAGCCGCGCGCCGCCCCCCGCGCCCCTCAGCGACTCGATCAGGCCAGCCTTGGCCAGCGCCGAGAGCTGCTGCTCGAGGAAGCGGAGAGGGATGCCCTGGGCGTCGGCGATCTCGCGGGCCGGGACGGGGCCCTGGCCCGCCCGAAGCGCGAGCTCCACCACCGCTCGGATCGCGTACTCGGTCTTCTGGGAGATCTTGAGCATCCGTCATGAATCATATCGCAGCGGTCGGATTCGATGGGGGCGGCGGCCCCTCGCGGGCCGATATCATCGAGCGGTGATCGCTGAGCGCTGGTTCGCTCGCCGCACCTTCCACCACTCGCGGTTCGACGACGTCGAGGGCTTGGTGGAAGCGAAGGAGCGCCAGGAGATCTCGATCTCGGCCTGCATCCCCACCCTGAACGAGGCCGAGACGATCGGACCGATCGTATCCGGGATCCACCGCGAGCTCATCGAGCGCCTCCCGCTCCTGGACGAGCTGGTCGTGATGGATTCCGCGTCTGAGGACGGGACGGCCAGGATCGCGGAGGAGGAAGGCGCCACCGTAGTGCAGGACGCGGAGGTCCTTTCCGGGCTCGAGCAGGCAAGCGGCAAGGGCGAGGCCCTGTGGAAGAGCCTCTTCGTCCTCAAGGGAGACCTCATCGTCTGGCTGGACGCCGACATCCAGAACTTCCATCCCCGCTTCGTGTACGGGCCGCTCGGCCCGCTCCTCGCCGACCCGGAGATCGCCTATACGAAGGCGTTCTACGACCGGCCGATCAAGGTGGGCGACCACCTGCAGTTGGCCGAGGGGGGTCGGGTCACGGAGCTCGCCGCCCGCCCCCTCCTCAATATGTTCTGGCCCGAGCTCGCCGCGGTCGTCCAGCCCCTGTCGGGGGAGTACGCGGGTCGGCGCAGCATCCTCGAGCAGCTGCCCTTCTTCACCGGCTACGGCGTCGAGATCGGCCTGCTGATCGACATCGCGGCTCGCTACGGGGTGGACTCGATCGCCCAGGTGGATCTCGACGTCCGAGTCCACCGCAACCAGGACATCGCCGCGCTCTCGAGGATGGCCTTCGCCGTCCTCCAGGCCGCGATGCGCCGACTCGAGGCCGCGGGCAGGATCACCCTGTCCGAGGAGCTCGGCACCTCCTACCTACAGCTGCAGGGGACCACGGAGCACATCCTCGAGCGGAGGGAGCTGCGTCTCGCAGAGCGTCCACCGGCCGTCACGATCCCGGGCTACGCCTCGAGATGAGAAGGGCGGGAGACGTCCTCCGGCGGGCGCGCCGCCCCCGGGTGATCTACACCGACCTCGACGGGACCCTGCTCGGTCCGGGAGGCTCGCTCTTCGCCGACCCCCAGGGCGGTGTGTCGAACGCGGCAGCGAACGCCCTCGTCGCCCTGTACGGGGCGGGCATCGACGTGGTCCCGGTCTCGGGCCGCACCGCCGAGCAGGTGTGGGAGGTCGCCCGGGTGATCGGCGCGAGCGACTTCGTCGCCGAGATGGGGGGGATCCTCTCGCTCGATCGGGACGCCGCGCGGATCCGCCAGGACGGGGCTCATCGCGGCGCATCGACGCCATACGAGGCGATGGTCGAGGCGGGCGCGCCCGGGATGCTCCTCGAGTCCTTCCCTCGGCGGCTCGAGCCCCACGCTCCCTGGGCCTTCCTGCCGCGAGTGACCTCCATGCTCTTCCGGGGCCACCTGGACACCGGCGAGGCGGAGGCGACGCTCGAGGAGGCCGGGTACGGATGGCTCACCCTCCTCGACAACGGGGTCATCCCCCGGTCCTTCCCCGGGCTGGACGTGGAGGAGGTCCACGCCTACCACCTCCTTCCCCGGGGCGTGACGAAGGCCACGGGCGTGGGGGCCCACGTCGAGCGGCGAGGTCTCCACCCGGAGGAGTGCCTCGCCGTGGGTGACTCCCTCAGCGACGCGGCGCTCGCGGAGACGGTTGGAAGCGTGGTCATCGTGGCCAACGGCCGGGAGGCCGTCGAGGCTTCGGGCCGGGCCCCGGACGGCCTGCTGGCCACCGAGGCTTCCTTCGGCGAGGGGTTCGCCGAGGTCGTGGCGGAGGTCCTCGCCTAGAGACTCTCCTCAGCGCCCTTCGAGGCGGGCTCCTCCTCGCTCGGGGCCTCCTCCGGTCGCCCGGAGTCCGCGGCCCTCCGGCGTCCCGAACGCCATCGGTCGACCCACGAGGAGAACCGCGAAGTTGGGCGCGGAGACGGCGACGGGTGCGGGGGGTCCGGCTCCGGGAGCGGCGCCGACGACTCCACCTCGACGTCCGTCGGGGGCGGCGTCGGTGGCCAGGTCATCTTCGTGTCCCATGCGTGGAGGACCAGGATCTTGACCGACGCGAAGACCGGCACCGCGAGCAACATCCCCCAGAGCCCCAGGAGGGTGCCGCCGGCGAGCAGGGCCAGCATCACCGTCACGGGGTGCATCTTCACCGTGCGGGCCACGACGTTCGGGCTGACGATGTGGTTGTCGAGCTGCTGGACGGCGACCAGGGCGATCACCGATCCGACCGCCAGCGGCCAACCCGCCTCGAGCTGCAGGAGGCCCTCCCCCGGGGCGTCGGAGGCGAAAGCCACGAAGACGGCGATCGCCCCTCCGATGAAGGGGCCGATCAACGGGATGATGTTAAAGAGGCCGGTGATCATCCCGACGAGCGCCCAGTACGGCAGCCCCACGATGTAGAGGCCGAGGGTCGAGAGGACGCCGACGAAGAGGGCCACGAGCAGCTGCCCACGGAAGAACCCCCCGATCGCTCGACCCACCTTCTCACCGATCGTGAGCACCTCCGGCCGCCGGCGCTCCGGCACCAACGCCACGATCCCACGCTGGATCTTGGGGATGTCGATCAGGAGGTAGACGCCGAGGATCAGCCCGATCACGAGGATGATCGCCCCGTTGAGCAGGCCAAGGGTGATGTTGAAGAGGCGCTCCGTCACCGCCTGGACCTGTCCGCTGTCCAGCAGGCCACCGGGATCCCCCTCCGCCCCGAACCGCTGGAGGACGTCGGTGATCGCCTGCTGAGCCCGACCCAGCAGGCTCGGCAGGGATCGAGAGAAGTCCTGGGCCTGCTCCACGAGCACGGGGATCAGATACCGAAGACCGATCCCCAGCGCCCCGAGCAGCACGAGGTAGGTGAGCAGGGCCCCGATCACCCGCGGGATGCCATGCCCCTCCAGCCAGGAGACGATCGGGTTGAGCAGGTAGACCACGATCAAGGCGAGGACGAGGGGCGGGAAGATCACCCGCACGGGGTGGATCACGTATCGGAACGCCCAGTAGAGGATCAGGAGGACGCCGATGGCCGACCAGGCGATGATCCCCCAGCGTGCCGCGCGGGAGACTCCGGGCGTCCACAACGGGCCCTTCCGCTCCTCGGCCATCCGGGCGTCATCATACCGTCGGCTCCTCTCCCGAACCGCCCGAGCGTGTGACCGCGTGGCTCAAGCGGTGCCCCCCCGGGCGCCGATGGATGGGAAGGAGGTGACGCGGTGCGCGTGCTCATCATCGACGACGAACCGGACGTGATCCTCCTGTGCCGCGTGAACCTGGAGTTCGAGGGGCACGAGGTGCTCGAGGCCGCGAGCGGCGAGGAGGGCCTCGAGATCGCGGAGAAGGAGCTCCCCGACCTCATCGTCCTCGACCTCATGCTCCCCCGGCAGGACGGGTTCTCCGTGCTACGACACCTACACTCGCACGAGCCGACGAAGCACATCCCCGTGGTCCTCCTCACGGCCAAGTCCCGCGAGGACGACCAGATGCGTGGGTGGCAGACGGGCGCCGACGAGTACGTGACGAAGCCGTTCAGCCCAGTCGCCCTCACCGAGGCCGTGGCCAGGGTGGCCGGGATGACCGCTGAGGAACGAGAGGCCAGACGCCGCGAGCGCCTCGAGCAGCTGAGCCTGCTCCACCGTCTCTGAGGCCCGTTAGACTGGGCCGCGATGCTGATCTCCGTCCCGGTTCAGGAGACGCGCTCCCTCGACGACTACATCCCCTCGGCCGGCGAAGACTCCGTATCGCGCCTCCGGGAGGCCGCCGAGCCGCTCCGCGGGGCCCGACTCGTCCACCTCAGCAGCACCGCCTTCGGCGGCGGGGTAGCCGAGCTCCTGCCCACCCAGATCGCGATCATGCGGGACCTCGGCATGGACGTGGACTGGCAGCTCCTCGAGGGGTCAGACGACTTCTTCGCGGTCACCAAGCTCGCCCACAACGCGCTGCAGGGGGCCGACATGCCCTGGAACGAGACCATGGCGTCGACCTACCTCGAGCGCGTGCACGCCAACGCCGAGCGGTGGGGCGACGACGCCGACTTCGTGATCGTCCACGACCCCCAGCCGCTCGCGATCGCGTCCTTCGTCGAGGAGCGGGGGAAGAGGAGCGGACGATGGGTGTGGCGCTGTCACATCGACCTGTCCAAGCCGATGGAGGAGGTCTGGGCCTTCTACTCCCGGTTCCTGGGTAGCTATGACGCGAGCATCTTCACCCTCGAGGACTACGTGCACGAAGGAGCCGACTCCAACGCGCACCTGATCCCCCCGTCGATCGATCCCCTCTCACCCAAGAACCACGACCTCGAGGACGAGGTGGTCGAGGAGGTCCTCACGAGCTATGAGGTCGACCCCGGCAGGCCCATCGTCACGCAGGTCTCCCGCTTCGACCCCTGGAAGGACCCCCTCGGCGTGATGGACGCCTTCCGGCTGGCACGTGAGCATGTCCCCGAGGTCCAGCTCGTGATGGTGGGCTCGATGGCGCACGACGACCCCGAGGGCTGGCACTACCTCGAGCTCGCCGAAGAGCACCGCGGCGGGGACCCCGACATCCACCTGCTCACGAACCTCCAGGACGTGGGGGCCTTGGCCGTCAACGCGTTCCAGCGCGCCTCGACCGTTGTGATGCAGAAGTCGATCCGCGAGGGCTTCGGCCTCACGTGCACCGAGGGCATGTGGAAGGAGCGGGCGGTGATCGCCGGGCGGGTGGGGGGCCTCCGCCTCCAGATCGAGGACGGCCACAGCGGCTTCCTGGTGGACACGATCGAGGAGGCGGCCGATCGGCTCGTCGAGCTGCTCCGGGATCGGGAGGCCCGCGAGGGCATGGGGAAGGCGGCGCGGGAGCGGGTGCGTCACCGCTTCCTCTCCACGCGAGAGGTGGACGATCACATCCGCCTGCTCGCCTCGCTGGGGACCCGGTGAGCCCCGGCATCCTCGTCGCCTCGAACCGCGGTCCGGTCAGCTTCGTCGAGGAGGACGGCCGGCTCCGGGCCACGCGAGGAGGCGGTGGACTCGTCACCGCGCTCACCGGCGTGGTCCACGAGACCGAGGGGATGTGGATCGCCGCCGCCATGAGCGAGGGGGACCGTAGGAGGATCGAGGGCGTCCCCCACGGCCGCATCGAGGTGGTGCTGGAGGATGAGAAGTACCGCCTCCGGCTCCTCTCGTTCGATCCGGAGACCTACGAGCGCTTCTACAACACGGTGAGCAACCGGCTCCTGTGGTTCCTCCACCACTACCTGTGGGACGTCCCGCGGTGGCCTCGATTCGGCACCCCGTCTCGGATCTCCTGGGACGCCTACCGGACGGTGAACCTGGCCTTCGCCGAGGCGCTGGCCGAGGAAGCCGGGGAGAGCGGCGCCACGGCGCTGATCCAGGACTACCACCTCTCGCTCGTCCCGGCCCAGCTCCGGGCCAGGGCGCCCGAGACGAAGGTCGCCTACTTCCACCACTGCCCCTTCGCCGGACCCGGCTACATGAGGCTCGTGCCGACCTGGCTCCGAGAGGAGATGCTCGACGGGCTCCTGGGCGCGGACCTCGTAGGGTTTCAGAGCGCGCGGTGGGCCGAGGACTTCCTCTTCTCGGCCCGCATGCTGCCGGACGCCGAGATCGACCTCGAGCGGCGAACCGTGACCTGGAGAGGACGAGAGACGAAGGTCGGCGTGTACCCGATCACGGTGGACCCCGAGCCGATGCGCGAGCACGCGGCCTCCCAGGCCGTCGAGACGAAGCGACAGAAGCTCGCCGAGTGGCGCGGGGACCGGAAGCTCCTCCTTCGCGTGGACCGGGCCGAGCTCTCCAAGAACATCCTGCGTGGGTTCCTGGCGTTCGAGGACCTCCTCCAGCGGCACCCCGAGTGGCGGGAGCGCGTGGTGTTCCTGGCTCACATCACGCCGTCTCGCACGGCCCTCCCCGAATACCAGACGTACACGCAGCAGTGCATCGACGTGGCGACCCGGATCAACGACGAGATGGGAACGCCGGGCTGGATCCCCATCCAGATCGACATGAGCGACGACCTCGACCAGGCCTACGCTGCCTACGGCCTCTACGACGTCCTCCTGGTGAACCCGGTCTTCGACGGCATGAACCTTGTGGCCAAGGAAGGGCCGTTGCTGAACGAAGGCCACGGGGTGCTCGTGCTCTCGCGCAACGCGGGGGCGATCGCGGAGCTGGATCGCTGGGCCCTCCCGGTGGATCCCGTGGACATCGCGGGCACGGCAGACGCCCTGCACGCGGCGCTCGAGATGCCCGACGAGGAGCGTCGGGCGCGGGCCCGGGGCCTGCGGGCGGCGGCCGAGGCCCGAACGCCCGCCGACTGGATCGGCGAGCAGCTCCGCGACCTCGGCTAGGATGGCCGCCGTGCGTCGCCTCGCTTCCCTTCTCCTCGTCGCCTCGATCCTCCTCCCCGCCTGCCGGGACCCGCACGTCTCGCTCGTGTACCGGCTCGAGGACGACACGCATCTCCGGTACTCGCTCCGTCTGATCGCCGACGTCGAGCGGACGCTCCAGGACGAGACCAGGCAGGAGCGGGTGGAGGCGGTGTTCCGGGCCAGCCAGGATGTCCTCGAGACCTTCCCCGACGGCGGGGGCCGGGTCGGCGTGACACTCGATCCGGTCTCGCTCACGGTGAACGGTGAGCCTCAGAGCGCCGGCCCGGCACAGGACTTCGTCGTCGTGGTGAGCCCGGGCGGGGAGATCGAGGAGATCGAGGAGACGGCCGAGGCCGGGCCAGCGCCCCTGGCCCCAGTGGGGGTCGATCGGATCCTGCTGCGCCTGCGGCCCGTTCTCCCCGAGGGGCCCGTGACCCCAGGCGACGCCTGGACGTCGGGCGCGGTCCTGACAGACGAGGACGGCAGCTTCTCACTCGAGGCCCATTCGAGGCTCGCCGCTCTGGGCCGGCTGGATGGACGGGGGGCCGCGCTCGTGCGGACCACCTACACCTCGCCGGTCGACCGACGGGAGGTCTTCGCCAACGCGGTCGCCGACCTCATGGGTCGCGACGTCGGGACCCAGGAGGCGTGGTTCTCGCTGGAGGGGTTCCTGGTTCGGGCGCGGGGTGACTCAGTGGGTCGGTATGCGGTGACGTTCCGGCCGCCGGGAGGGGAGGATGACATCGAGCCGGTGCAGGGGCGGCTCCGTGTGCGCCTGCGGACGGAGATGCGCCTCCTGCCCTAGCCCTGAGCGTCGGCGTAGTCCTGACCGAGGACGACACTGATCTGGACGTCGTCCTCGAGCTCCGCCGGCATGCGCTGGACGTTCGCCTCCCCGTTGAAGAACGTCGCGTTCAGCTCCTCGGCCTCGGGCCGCGAGCCCTGGGCGAAGTAGAGGGTCGTCACGTCGAAGTGGCGGGCGGCGTCCCCGATCTCCCGGATGCGCAGGCCGAGGCCCCGCAGCTCCTCGGCGGTGTCCGCGGCGAGCCCCGTCACGCCCGTGCCGTTCTGGACGTTGACGGTCACACCCCGAAGGGCGACCTCCTGGGGCGCCTGCCCGCCGCCGCCGCCACCCCCGCCGCCGTCCTCTTGGGGCGACTCCTCGGGGCCTGGGCTCTCCTCGGCCCCGTCAGTGGTGACCGGGCCGGGGCCCTGTGACTCGTCTCCGGCGCCCGGGAACGCCCTGGACAGGACGAAGATGCCGAGGACGACCGCGGCGATGACGAGCCCGGCTCTCAGCGTGGCGGTCGCCAAGGAGAGGTAGAAGCTCCTTTTCGCGTCGGGTTCATGCTTGCCGGCCACACGCTCCTCACCCCATGGTGCGCTCGAACCGCGAGCGACGGCGCTCCGCTCGGAGCCGCCGCAGGCGCTTCACCAGCATCGGGTCGTACCGAAGCGCCTCTGGTGTGTCGATCAGCCGATTCAGCAGACGATAATACCGCGGGGCCGAGAATCCGAATCGGCGCCGGATCGCGGCCTCCTTGCGGCCAGGGAGCTGCCACCAGGACCGCTCGAAGTCCAGGATGGCCCGGGACCGCTCGTCCAGCGGCTCCTCCATGCGCCTCCTCTCGGTCGCTACATCTTGTGTCGCGTCCGAGCATAGGCACGAGATATGGGCCGTTCAAGGACATGTCACGGGAAGAGGCCGCGGGTCTCGATCGCCTCGGCCACCCTTTGCACACCGATCATCGTGGCCGCCTGCCGCATCGTGGCCTTCTTCTCCTCGGCCAGCTGGATCACCTGGACGTGGGCCGATTCCATGATCTCGCGAAGCCGCTCGTTGACCTCGTCCTCGGACCAGAAGTACGCCTGGATATCCTGCACCCACTCGAAGTAGGAGACGGTGACACCCCCGGCGTTGGCGAGGATGTCGGGGACGACGAGGATGCCTCGGTCGTGGAGGATCTCGTCGGCCTCGGGCGTGGTCGGCCCGTTGGCGGCCTCCACCACGACCTTGGCCTGGATGCGCTCGGCGTTGTCTTCGGTGATGACCCCCTCCAGCGCGGCGGGGATCACGACGTCGGCCTCGACCTCCAGGACCTCGTCGCTGGCGATCGAGTCCCCCCCGGGGAAGCCGGAGACCGTCCGCGTCTCCTCCTGGTAGCTCGCCAGGGCCATCGGGGAGAGGCCCCGGGGGTTGTACACGCCGCCCATCACGTCGGAGACCCCGACGACCCGGCACCCCTGGTCGTGGAGCAGGCGGACGACCGGCCCCCCCACCTTCCCGTACCCCTGGATCACGACCCGCGACTGATCCACGGGGAAGCCGAGGTGCTTCAGGGTGGCCACCGTGACGTAGACGACCCCGCGCGCCGTCGCCGTGCCCCTCCCCAGCGAGCCCCCCACGGACACGGGCTTGCCCGTCACCACGCCCGGGACCGAGTACCCCTGGTTCATCGAGTAGGTGTCCATGATCCAGGCCATGATCTGGTCGTCGGTTCCCATGTCCGGGGCCGGGATGTCGCGCTCGGGACCGATCAGCGGAAGGATCTCGGACGCGTAGCGGCGGGTCATGCGCTCGAGCTCCTTGCGAGAGAGCTCCTTGGGGTTCACGATCACGCCCCCCTTGGCGCCCCCATAGGGGATGCCGACGAGCGCGCACTTCCAGGTCATCCACATCGCGAGGGCCTTCACCTCGTCCAGCGAGACGTCCGGGTGGTACCGGATCCCTCCCTTGGATGGCCCACGCGAGGTGTTGTGGTGGACGCGGAACCCCGTGAAGACGCGGAGGCTCCCATCGTCCATCTGGACCGGGATGGCGACCTGCAGGATGCGCTTGGGGTGCTTCAGGATCTCGTGAACGTTGGCGGGCAGGTCCATGATCTGGGCGGCCTGATCGAGCTGCAGCAGCGCCTGCCGCCA
>DASUTZ010000039.1:0-5008 GCA_036374295.1 Actinomycetota bacterium | reverse complement strand
CTCGAAGACGACGATCTCCCCTCGATCCGGGTCACGGATGTTGAAGATCAGCTTGTTGACGAGCACTCGGTCGCCGTTGCGCAGCGTGGGGACCATCGACTCAGATGGGATGTAGAAGGCCTGGACGAGGAACGTCTTGATGAGGAGCGCCAGGACGAGGGCGATCAGGATGAGCCCCGGAAGCTCCCTCAGGAAGTGGAGTGGGCCATGATGCTCCTCTTCCTCGTCTTCCGAGGCGTCCGGGGGAGTGTCCGCGGGGTCGCGGGACAGCTCGTCGGTGCGGTGGCGGGCGGGGGCGACGGGGACGGTCGGCCGGTCCCCGTGCTCGGGACGCTCGGTGGGAGAAGCCACCGTCAGGCTTCGGCCTTCTCCGGGGCGTCGGCCTCGGGCTCGGCCCGCTCGGCCTCGGGCTCGGCCTGGGGCTCCTCGGCCTGAGGCTCCTCGGTCTTCGCGGCCTCTGCGGCCTCCGCCTCCTCCGCCAGCCGCGCCTCGGCCGCCTCGGTCTCGGCTCGCTCGCGCTCCTCGGCCTCGAGCTCGGCAACCCTGGCGGACTCCTCGGCCGCCAGCGAGTCGGCCGCGGCCCCGCGGAGCTCGCGGATCCGGGCACGCTTCCCGCGCCGCTCGCGCAGGTAGTAGAGCTTGGCCCGACGGACGTCGCCGCGCGAGACAACCTCGATCTTGGAGATGGAGGGCGAGTGCACGGGGAAGGTGCGCTCGACCCCGACCCCGAAGGACACCTTGCGGACGGTGAAGGTCTCGCGGAGGCCCCCGCCCTTGCGGCGGAGGACGACGCCCTGGAACGCCTGGACGCGCTCGCGGCCGGCCTCCACGACGCGGACGAGCACCTTGACGGTGTCGCCGGGGCGGAAGTTCGGGACGTCCCTGCGCAGGCGCGGCTTCTCGACGAGATCGGTCTTGTTCACGGGAACTCCTACAGGTCGCGCGGGCGCCAATGATACTACGCGACGGCGTCTATCCCGGGGGGTCTTCGAGGAGGTCGGGGCGGTTGCGGCGGGTCTTCTCCTCCGCGGCGCGGCGGCGCCACGCCTCGATCTCGGCGTGGTTCCCGGACACGAGCACCTCGGGCACCTCCATCCCCCGGAATTCCCGGGGTCGCGTGTAGTGAGGGTGATCGAGGAGCCCCTCCTCCTGGAAGGACTCGCGATCCAGCGACTCCTCGCGTCCCACGACGCCGGGGACGAGCCGGGTGACGGCCTCGATCAGGACGAGCGCCGGCAGCTCGCCGCCCGAGAGAACGTAGTCGCCGATGGAGATCTCCTCGGCGAGGAGGCCCTCGACCACACGCTCGTCCACACCCTCGTAGCGACCGGCGATAAGCAGGAGGTGGGGCTCCTGCGAGAGCTCCTTCACGAGTGCCTGGTCGAGGCGGCGCCCCGCCGGCGACAGCAGGATCGCCCGCGGGGCGCCGCCGATCGCCTCCGCCGCCGCGAAGATAGGCTCGGGCTTCATCACCATCCCCGGCCCGCCGCCGAACGGCTCGTCGTCGGCCTGCCGGTGTTTGTCGGTCGTGTGGTCGCGGATGTCATGGACCCTCACGTCGAGGATCCCCGCTTCGATCGCCTTGCCCAGCAGGCTCTCGCGCAGCGGGCTCTCCAAGATCGCGGGGAAGATCGTCAGGACGTCGATCCGCACCTCAGGCCTCCTCGAGCAGGCCGGGAACGTCGCGGATCACCACGCGTCGCGCCTCGAGGTCCACCTCGACCACGACCTCCCTCACCGCCGGGATCATCCCCCGCTCGGTCACCCAGAGGTCGTTGGCGGGGTTGCGGAGGACCTCGCTGATGGGGCCGACTCGGTCGCCGGACTCCGTGACGACCTCGCATCCGACGAGGTCCCGAGGCCAGTAGGCGTCGTCGGGGAGATCGGGCAGGTCCTCGTCGGGGACGAAGAGGATCGTGCCGCGGAGCCCTTCCGCCTGGTTCCGATCCTCCACCCCTTCGAAGAGGACGAGCATCCTGCGCTGGTGGGGACGGGAGGCGGCGACGGTGAGCTCCCCCGACTCCATGCGCAGGGTGGCGCCGGGGGCGAACCGATCGGGGGTGTCGGTAAGCGGCTCGACGGTGACCTCGCCGCGGAGGCCGTGGGGCTTGCCGACGCGGCCCACCGCCAGGAGCCCGTCGGTCCCGCGCTCCGGGGTCATGGCCCCGCCTGGGCTACTCCTCGTCGTCCTCGGGCTCCGAGAGCTCGTCGACGATGTCGACGGTCGCCCGGACGCCCTCTCGATTCCCGACGGCCCGGACGAGCTGGCGAAGGGCACGCGCCACGCGGCCGTTCTTGCCGATCACCTTCCCCATGTCGTCGGGGGAGGCAGTGAGCTCGATCACGACGGTGCCGTCGTCCTCCTCGAACTCCTCGGCCTCGACCTTGTCCGGCTCGTCCACGAGGAACTTGGCGACGTACTCCACCACCTCGAGCATCAGTCGGGCTTCTCCTCGCCTTCCTCGGCCTGGGGCTCGGGCTCGGCCTGGGCTTCCTCGGCCTCCTCAGGCTGAGGCTCCTCCGCCGGAGCTTCCTCCGCGCTCGGCGCCTCGGGCTCGAGCTCGGCCTCAGTGGCGGGCTCTGCCGCGGCCTCCGCTTCCCCTCCCTCGGCGGGCGCTGCCTCGGCCTCCTCGGCCTCCTCGGCCTCCTCAGCCTCCGCGCGAGGCGGCGCCGGCTCCTCGTCGGGAGGCGGCGGGACCGGCGTGCCGGGGCCGCCCTGGAACTTGTCCCAGACGCCGGTCTTCTCCAGCAGGACCCGGACGGGCTGGGTGGGCTGGGCGCCGTTCTGCAGCCAGTGCATCGCCCGCTCCTCGTCGATCTCGATGAGCGACGGATGCTCCAGCGGGTGGTACTTCCCGATGTTCTCGATGAAGCGGCCGTCTCGCGGGCTGCGCGAGTCGGCCACCACCACGCGGAAGAACGGCCGCTTCTTCGCGCCCATCCGCATCAGCCTGATCTTCACCATGCGTACGTCTCCTGATCGGTCGCCCGGACGCGAGGGCACCCCCGCGCGGGTTCGTGTCGTAGGCTCAGGATAGCGTTTCGACCTGTGGAGCGACGAGCGATGCGGCTCACCTACGCGGATCTCCTGGAGCGGTTCCCCGAGGAGACGACCCAGCGCATCGAGCTCATCGACGGCGAGCTGCTGATGCCCCCCGCGCCGAGCGTTCGCCACCAGGACGTCGTCCTGGAGATCGGCGTGCGACTCCGCCTCGCCGCGGAGCGGCGGGGCGGCCTGGTGGTCGCCAACCCGATGGACGTGCTGCTGACGAGTACGACGTGGTCCAGCCCGACGTGCTGTCCCTCCTGCCGGAGCACGCGAAGGGGGCGGAGCGGCCGCTGACGAGAGTGGACCTCGCCGTCAAGGTGTCCTCGCCGAGCACCCGCCGCACCGACACGGTGAGGAAGCGGGACCTCTACGAGCGACACGGCGTGCCCGAGTACTGGTTCGTGGACCTGGACGCGGACGCGATCCTCGTCTACCGGCTGGAGGAGGGCCGGTACGGGAAGCCCGAGATCTTGGACCCCGACGAGGAGCTGACGACGCCGCTGCTGCCCGGGTTCTCGGCCCTGGTCGGCGACTTGCTCCTGGGCTGAGCCTCAGCCGAGGCCCTTGGGGAGCTTCATCCCCCCGAGGCCGCCCAGGCCCTTGGCCAGGCCGCCGAGACCGCCGCCGCCGAGGCGCTTCATCATCTTCTTCGCCTCGTCGTACTGCTTCAGCAGCGAGTTGACCTGATTCACGCTGGTGCCGCTCCCCTTGGCCACGCGCGAGCGGCGGCTCCCGTTCAGCAGAGCCGGGTTCTGACGCTCCTCCAACGTCATCGAGGAGATGATGGCCTCGGCCCGCACGAGCTCGTTCTCGTCCACCTGGAGATCCTTGAGGCCCGCGCCGCCGGGCACGCCGGGCAGCATCGCCAGCAGGTCCTCGAGCGGCCCCAGCTTCTTCACCTCGCGGAGCTGCGTCAGGAAGTCCTCCAGCGAGAACTGGGCCTTCAGCATCTTCTCGGCCGACTCGCGGGCGGCGTCCTCGTCCATCTCGCGCTGAGCCTTCTCCACGAGCGAGACGACGTCGCCCATGCCGAGGATCCGCGAGGCCATGCGGTCGGGGTGGAAGGGCTCGAGGTCACCCGGGCTCTCCCCCATCCCCGCGAAGAGGATGGGTCGGCCGGTGACCTCGGTGATGGAGAGGGCGGCGCCGCCGCGGGCGTCGCCGTCCACCTTCGTCAGCACGAACCCGGTGAGGTCGGCGTGCTCCATGAAGGCCTGGGCCTGGCGCACGGCGTCCTGACCGGTCATGGCGTCGGCCGCCATCAGCGAGTGGTGAGGCTTGAGCGCCGCCCGGACGCGGCCCACCTCGCGCATCATCTCCTCGTCCACGTGGAGACGCCCCGCGGTGTCCACGATGAGGATGTCGTGGGATTCCTTCTTCGCCTGCTTCAGGGCGCTCTTGGCCACCTTCACCGGGTCCTTGCCGTCGGAGACGACGGGGACCCCGATCTCGTCCCCGAGCTGGAAGAGCTGCTCGATCGCGGCCGGGCGGGCCAGGTCGGCCGCGCACAGGAGGACGCTCCGGCCCTTGCTCCCGAGGTGCTGGGCCAGCTTGGCGCAGGTCGTCGTCTTCCCGGAGCCCTGGACGCCGGCCATCATGATCACGGTGGGCGACGCGTCGGGCAGGACGAACGGCCGATGCTCGCCCCCTAGCGTGGCTGTCATCTCGTCCTGCACGACCTTCACGACCTGCTGGCCGGGGGTGACGCTCTTCATGACCTCCTCGCCCAACGATCGATCCCGCACCCGGTCCAACAGGGAGTCCGCGACCTCCACGGCCACGTCGGCGTCGAGGAGGGCGTCGCGGATGTCGCCCAGGGCCTTGTCCACCTGCTTCGGATGGAGCTTGCCCCGGGAGCGGAGCTTCTTGAAGGTCGCGCCGAGGCGGTCGGTGAGCTGCTCGAACATCGCCCCCAGTGTAGCCGGGGGTCAGGAGGTGAGCCGCTCCACGAGCTCGAGG
>DASUTZ010000038.1:0-4420 GCA_036374295.1 Actinomycetota bacterium | reverse complement strand
TCTGCCCGCCATCGGGTCCTACCAGGCGGACCTGCGGAGCGCGGATCCGCTCGTTGATGCGGGGTTCAACCGGTACGCCGAATCACCTCCATACGAAACGCGCCGGCGAACGGCGGCGGCGCGTCGGTTCCTCCGGGGATGAACAATCTGTCACGAGTATAGGGTTCCCTCGTCCGCTCTGTCGATACCTCCGCACAAAGGGAGGAGCCCCCGAGGGGGCTCCCGATCCCGCGTCTGGGTTGCAGCTACACCGGCCGTACGTTCGCCGCCTGCTTGCCCTTGGGACCTTCGACGATCTCGAACTCCACCTCCTGCCCCTCCTGGAGGGTCTTGTACCCCTCACCGGTGATGGCGGAGAAGTGGACGAAGACGTCGTCCCCGTCGGACTGGGCGATGAAACCGTAGCCTTTCTCGTTGCTGAACCACTTCACGGTTCCGGTCGTCACCGAGCTACCTCCTTGCAGGCGGGCGCGTCCCGCCGATGATGCGCGCAGAAGCCTAGCACAGCGACCGAAAAGCCGCAGGTCACCACCGTGGCTCGAGCGGTCTCCCGTAGTCGTCCTGGAGCCGGTGGGTGTCGTCCTCGGTCGTGTAGCCGTGGGCCACCTCGAGGACCCGCCCCCGGGTCTCGGTCGTGTTGGTGATGCGGTGCGGCTCCTCGGCGGGGACGACGAACTCCTCCCCCGGCTGCGCGTCCACCACGCGGTTTCCGATCTGGATCCGCAGGCCCGGGTCGAGGACGATCCACATCTCGTCCCTCAGCTGGTGGTAGTGCTCGGAGGTCTCCTGGCCCGGCAGGATCGTGAGGATCCTGACGGACGAGGGCTGGTTGAGGGAGTAGGTGGCGACCTTTCCCCAGGGCTTGTCCACGATCATGCGTCACGCTCCTTCGGGAGGGAGCCCATCAGGCTGGCCATCTCGATCGCGGCCACAGCCGCGTCCCACCCCTTGTTGCCGTGCTTGCCGCCCGACCGCTCCAGCGCCTGGTCGAGCGTGTCGGTCGTGAGGATGCCGAGGATGCAGGGCACGCCGGTCTCCAGCGCAACCTGCTGGGCCCCGCTGGCCGACTCCCGCGTCACCACGTCGAAGTGTGCGGTCTCCCCCCGGATGACCGCGCCGAGGCAGACTACCGCCTCGACCTCGCCCGAGCGCGCGAACCGGCGGGCCACGAGGGGGATCTCGAAGGACCCGGGCACCCAGGCCACCTCGACGTCCTCGTCGGCGACGCCGTGACGACGGAAGGCCGACCGCGCGCCCTCCAGGAGCCGCTCGGTCACCACCTGGTTGAACCGCCCCACGACCACGGCGAACCGGCGGCCGCGAGCGTCGAGGTCCCCCTCCCGCGCCATCACGACCCCTCCCCGTCGGCCTCGAGGCTCTCCAGCAGGTGCCCCAGCTTCTCGCGCTTCGCCCGGAGGTAGTCGAGGTTCTGGGCCGTGGGCTTCGTCTCCAGGGGCACGCGCTCCACGATCTCGAGCCCGTGGCCCTCGAGCCCCGCCCGCTTGGAGGGGTTGTTGGTGAGCAGGCGCATGGTGCGAACCCCCAGGTCGTAGAGGATCTGCGCCCCCACCCCGTAGTCACGGGGATCGGGCGGGAAGCCGAGCTCGAGGTTCGCCTCGACGGTGTCCTTCCCCTGCTCCTGGAGGCTGTAGGCCTGGAGCTTGTGCTTGAGGCCGATGGCCCGCCCCTCGTGGCCGCGGATGTACAGCACCACACCCCGGCCCTCGCTGGCGATCTTCCCCAGAGCCGAGTCGAGCTGGGTGCCGCAGTCGCAGCGCAGGCTGTGGAAGACGTCGCCCGTGAGGCACTCCGAGTGGACCCGGACCATGACATCGCGCCCGTCGCCGACCTGGCCCAGGACCATGGCCACGTGCTGGCGACCGTCGATCTTCGACTCGTAGACCTGGGCCCAGAACTCGCCGTAGATCGTGGGGATGGTGGCCTCGGCCACCATCTCGATCAGCTGCTCCCGCCGTCTGCGGTGCTCGATCAGGTCGGCGATCGAGATGATCTTCAGGTCGTGCTCGCGGGCCACCCGGAGGAGCTCGGGGAGACGGGCCATCGTCCCGTCTGGGTGCATGATCTCGCAGATGACCCCCACGGGGTAGAGGCCGGCCATCGAGGCCAGGTCGACCGCGGCCTCCGTGTGCCCCGCGCGGCGGAGGACGCCGCCCTCCTGGGCCCGAAGCGGGAAGACGTGCCCCGGCATCAGGAGGTCCTCGGGGGTGGTGGAAGGCTCGGTGACGGCGCGGCACGTCGCGGCGCGGTCGTGCGCGCTCGTCCCGGTCGTCGTCACGCCCTTTGCGTCGATCGAGACGGCGAACGCGGTCTCCTGGGAGCCCTCCGATCGCTGGACCATGAGCGGGATCCCGAGCTCGTCGAGCCGCCACCCCGCGCTGGGGAGACAGATCAGCCCGCGGCCGTGGGTGGCCATGAAGTTGATCGCCTCGGGCGTCACCTTCTCGGCCGCGATCACGAAGTCGCCCTCGTTCTCGCGGTCGGCGTCGTCGACGACGATGACGATCTTGCCCTCGGCGATGTCCTCGACTGCCTCCTCGATCGAGGCGAACGCGCCAGCGACCAGGCCGACGTCCTCCTCCTGCTTCATCGATCCCTCCGGATGAGTCGTTCCACGTGCTTCGCGATCAGGTCCATCTCGAGGTTGACCCGGTCGCCCGGCCGCTTGCCGCCCAGGCCGGTGGCCTCGAGGGTGTGGGGGATCAGCGCCACGGCAAACCCGTCCGGCCGCGCCTCGGCCACGGTGAGGCTGACGCCGTCCACGGTCACCGAGCCCTTCTCGACGAGGTACCGGCCCAGGCCCTCCGGGACGCGCACCGTCATCCGGGCGCCGTCCCCCTCGGGCGAGACCGAGGTGATCTCGCCCACGCCGTCCACGTGGCCCTGGACGAGGTGTCCACCCAGGCGCGTAGCGAGCGTCACGGGCCGCTCCAGGTTCACGGGGTCGCCCTCGGCCAGGTCTCCGAGCGTGGTCCGGCGCGCGGTCTCCGGGGCCACGTCGAAGGCCAGCGTCCTCTCGATGCGGTCCACGACGGTCAGGCAGACACCGTCCACACTGATCGACTCGCCGGTGCGCGCGTCCGCGCCCACCGAGGCGGCCTCGACCTCGAGGCGAGGCGCGGACGCGCGCACCACCCCCCGCTCCTCAACGATCCCGGTGAACATCCGCCACCACCTTGAGATCGGCGCCCACGCGAGACACCTCTCGGATCGTCACGCCCCGCCCGTCCCCGATCGAGGGCGTCCCGCCCCCCATCAGCACGCTGGGGGCTCCCTCGCCGCCCACGAGCACCGGGGCCACGTACAGGATCAGCTCGTCCACGACGTCTCGCTCCACCATCTCCCAGGCCAGCGTGGGGCCGCCCTCGACGAGCACGTGCTGTACGTCTCGCTTCCCCAGCTCCTGCATCAGCCGATCCAGCGGGATCAGGCCGTCGCCGGCGTCCTCGAGCTCGAGCACGTCGGCCGTCCGGCGCCACGCCTCGCGCCGCTCCCTTGGGGCACGCTCGGTCGTAGCCACGAGCGTGGGGGCCTCCCCGTCGAACAGCCGGTGCGTCTCTGGCACGATCCCCCGGCCGTCCACCACCACGCGGAGCTTGGGGGCGCCCCGGTACGAGGGAAGCCTGACGGTCAGACCCGGGTCGTCCCGGAACGCCGTGCCTGCCCCCACCAGGATCGCATCGGCCGAGGCCCGGAGGAGGTGCACGTCGTGGCGGGCCTCCGCCCCCGTGATCCACCTCGAGGACCCGTCGCGCGCGGCCGCCTTCCCGTCCAAGGAAGCGGCCATCTTGAGGGTCACGAACGGGAGGCCGGTCCGGACGTGCCGCAGGAAGGCCCGGTTCTGCCGCGAGGCCTCCTCGGTCAGGACGCCGAACGTCACCTCGACCCCCCGCTCCCGGAGGAGGCGAAGGCCGGCGCCGTCCACGAGGGGGTTGGGGTCCGTGATCGCCGCCACGACCCTGGCCGGGGCGGCGTCGGCCACGCGAGGGGCGCAGGGCGGGGTGCGGCCGTGATGGCTGCACGGCTCCAGGGTCACGTAGAGGGTCGCGCCGCGAGCCCGCGGCCCGGCGGCCCCGAGCGCCCGGATCTCGGCGTGGTCGGTCCCGGGGCCTTCGTGCCACCCCTCCCCAACGACCTCGCCGCCGGCCACCACGATGGCGCCGACGAGGGGGTTGGGCGAGACGAGCCCGCGGCCTCGCTCGGCCAGCTCGAGGGCCCTCCGCATGTACGCGTCGTCCACCGCGTTCCTCTCTCGGGGGAAGGGGGAACGGGCGGCAGACGCCGCCGTCCTCGCCTTCTCTCATCCGGACTGTCACCGTCGGTCCCGGGATTCCGCCGGGTCCACCCCCGCGTGGCTCGCGGGGGGTCGTGGACTGTCACCACCGGTGGGGAGTTCCACCCC
>DASUTZ010000037.1:0-8403 GCA_036374295.1 Actinomycetota bacterium | reverse complement strand
CTACCGATCCGTGATGGTGTACGGGGTCCCGCGGGAGGTCACCGACCCGGAGGAGAAGTGGGAGGCTCAGCGCGCGCTCGTGGACCATGTGATCCCGGGACGGTCGGCGGACACGCGGATGCCGAACGAGGAGGAGCTCCGGCAGACGACGATCCTGGCCCTGCCGCTGGACGAGGCCTCCGCGAAGGTGCGAATGGGGCCCCCCAAGGACGAGGCGGAGGACCTGGGTCTGCCGTTCTGGGCCGGCGAGGTGCCCATGCGGATCGTCGCCGGGGACCCCGTCCCCGACCCCTCTCTGCCGGAGGGGATCGAGGCGCCGCGGTACGCCCGCCGCTACCGGCGCTGAGACGGTGAAGGGGCGCCCGGAGGCGCCCCTTCAGTTCGACGATCGGTGCGACTCAGGTGTCGCTGCCGCCGCCGCTGTTCGAACCCCCGCCGGTGTTCGTGCCCCCGCCGGTGTTCGTGCCCCCGCCGGTGTTGGTGCCGCCGCCACCACCACCACCGCCGCCGCCGTTCGTGTTGGTCGCGGTAGCCGCCCGGACGGTGTTGTTCCCACCGGAGGTGCCGTTGTTCCCGGGGGTGCTGTCGCCGTCCCCGGTGTTGTTCCCGCCGGAGGTGCCGTCGTTGCCGCGGGTGTTGTCGCCGTCGCCACCCCGCCCACGGTCGTCGTCGTCATCGTCTCCGTCGTCCGGGCGCTTCGCGTCGTCCTGGATCTCCACGCCGGAGACGGGGGCGAGCTCGTCGCCCGGGCCCGTGACCCACGCGACGGCGCCTCCGAGGGCGATCGCGATGGCTGCGATGATCACCTTCGCCAACATGTCGTCCTCCTTCCGTCGTCCGTACCCATCTCTGTCACGACCCATCCTTTCGCGCGGTCCTGAGACCTCGGTAAGCCCCCGGTGAGGGAGGTCTCATGGATGAGGAGGCCTCCCGGAGCGTCGTCCTAGGCGAGGCGGGGCCGCCGCCGCCCCAGGCGAGGGTTCCGGGGGAGGGCGTCGGCCAGGGGCTGCAGGATCTCGGCGAGCTCGGCCGCCGTGGGGCGCTCCTCGGGATCGTGGCGAAGGCACGACATCACCGGGTCCGCCAGCACCGATGGGATCTCCCGCGGCAGCGGCTCCGGCTCGACCACGATCTGGGGGAAGCGGTCGTCACCGGCCGCCTCCTCCTCGCCCCGGGGGTAGGGGAGCCGCCCGGAGATCGACTCGTACATCGTGACCCCCAGCCCCCACATGTCGGTGCGGTAGTCGATCCGGGGGTGCGGTCCCTCCTCGCACTGCTCCGGCGCCATGTAGGCGTCGGTTCCGATCGGTCCCTCGATCTCGCGGGCCCGCTCGAGCGGCGCGGCGATGCTCAGATCGATCAGCCTGGGCGGCGCGCCCATGATGATGTTCTTGGGCTTCACGTCGAGGTGGACCACCCGCTCGACGCTCATGTAGTGGAGCGCCGAGCAGATCTGGAGGGCGAGAGGGATGACCTGCTCGATGGCGAGGGCCTTCTGCTTCCGGATCAGGCTGGAGAGGCGGGGCCCCTCCATGTACTCCAGCACGATGTGGGGATGCTCGCCCTCGAGGTCCACGCCGAAGCAGCGGGGGAGGACGGGATGCTGGAGGCGCTGAGCAGCCTCGGCCTCCACGCGGAAGCGGTCCATCGCCCTCCGCTCGCCCGCGCGGTCCGGGCGGAGCAGCTTCGCCGCGACCACGGTGAAGAGCCGATCGTCCCACGCCAGATAGACCTCGTAGCGCCATCCGCCCCCCAGCGGATCCAGCGCATGGAGGCCGGGGGCGATCTCCTGGCCCTCCTCGAACTCCCAGCTCTCCTTGGTTCGTTCCTGCACGTCCATGGCATCCTCCCCCACCTGATCCGAGGCAACCATCCCCCGGAGCCGTGAGCCGGGTGTGAGCCCTCCATGAGAACATCCTCATGGGTCTCTCATGGAGGGCTGATGCGCGACCGCCATCCTTCGAGCCATGAGCCTGCGACGTGCGCTGTCCGTGCTCCTGATCCTCGCCTTGGGCTTCGGGGTGGGCTGGGCCCTGATCGACCTGACCCGCCCGGAGATCCGGGACGACGAGATCCCGGTGATCATCGTGCGCGAGGAGGAGGAGGGAGACGAGGCCCCTCGGGGCGGCGGCGGCTCGGGGGGCGGCGGCGGCTCGGGCCGCGGTGGTGGCGGGGGCGGCGACGGCGGCTCGGGCGGTGGCGGCGCGCCCCCGGCCCCAGCGCCTCCTCCGCCTCCGGCGGGAGACGACTCTGACGACGGCGGCACCGATGACGGAGGAGCGGGCGGCGGCGACGACACCTGAGGCGGACGCTCCTGAGCCCCGGGGCCCCAGGATCCTCTGGGGCGTCCGTGCCCGGATGCTCACCTGGTACGTCATCGTTCTCGCGGTGGCGATCGGCGCCGCGGTCCTCGTGGCTCGCCAGGTGCTGATCGCGCAGCTCGACGAGCGGGTCCACCGGGAGCTGCTTCAGGAGAGCGATGAGCTGCGGCGCCTCTCCCGAGGCAGGGACCCGAGCACGGGAGAGCCCTTCGGACCCAACGTGCGGCGGATCTTCGAGGTGTTCCTCCAGCGGAACATCCCGGGGCGGAACGAGACCTTCCTCACGATCGTGGGGGGCCAGCCCTTCGAGCGGAGCTTCCGCGAGCCCCCCTACCGGTTGGATCGCGATGGCGAGCTGGTGGCGCGCTGGTCCGGCCTGCGGCGGGCCGACCGCGGGCGCGTGACCACCCCGGCGGGCGATGTCGAGTACCTCGCCGTTCCCGTGCGCTCGGGAGGGCAGACCAGGGGTGTTTTCGTGGCGGCGATCTTCCGCGAGCCGGAGCTCGCCGACATCCAGCGAGCCATCTCGGGGACGATCGGCGTCGGCCTGGTGACGCTCCTGATCGGCTCGATCCTGGCCTGGCGCGTGATCGGCGGGGTTTTGGGCCGCGTGAAGAGGGTGACCGACACGGCCCGGGACTTCTCGGATGACCTCACCCGACGTCTTGACGTCACGGGGAACGACGAGATCTCCCACCTCGCCCTGACCTTCAACGGGATGCTCGACCGTCTCGAGGACCTGCTCGAGACCCAGCGCCGGTTCGTGGACGACGCCGGCCACGAGCTCCGCACGCCGATCACCGTGATCCGGGGTCACCTCGAGCTGCTGGACGACGACCCCGAGGAGCGGGCCCGCACCATGGCCCTCGTCACCGACGAGCTCGACCGCATGCAGCGCATCGTGAACGACCTGCTGGTCCTGGCGAAGGCCGAGCGGCCCGACTTCCTCGACCTGGAGCCGGTGCCGCTGGACCGCCTCACCGAGGAGATCCACGCCAAGGCGAAGGCACTTGGAGAGCGGGACTGGCGGCTCCAGCAGTCCGCGGCGGGGATCGTGATCGGGGATCGCCAGCGGCTGACCCAGGCGGTGATGCAGCTGGCCCAGAACGCCGTTCAGAACACCCAGACGGGCTCCGAGATCGCGATCGGCTGCTCGATGCAGGATGGCGAGGCGAGGTTGTGGGTACGGGACTCGGGCCCGGGGATCCCCGCCGACCAGCGGGATCGCCTGTTCGCCCGCTTCTCGCGGGGCGTGGGGAGACGCCGGTCGGAGGGCGCCGGGCTGGGGCTGGCGATCGTCCGGGCCATCGCGGAGGCCCACCACGGGAGGGTCGAGGTCGAGAGCCCTCCGGGATCCGGGGCCACGGTCTCCGTCGTGATCCCCGTGGACCAGCCGGAGGAAGGGAGGGACGCGTGAACATCCTCATCGTCGAGGACGAGGAGCGGATCGCCTCGTTCGTGGAGAAGGGGCTGAAGGCGAACGGGTTCTCGACCTCGGTCGCCCACGACGGGGAGAGGGCGCTGTCGCTCCACGGGACCGGGGACTTCGACCTCGTCATCCTCGACCTGGGGCTGCCGGGGATGCACGGCCTGGAGGTGCTGGGACAGCTGCGCGGCCGGGACACGCGCCTCCCGGTGATCATCCTGACCGCCCGGGACGAGGCGCCGGACGTCGTGGCCGGGCTCGACCGGGGGGCCGACGACTACGTGACCAAGCCCTTCCGGTTCGACGAGCTGCTGGCGCGGGTCCGGGCGCGTCTCCGGACAGACCGGGAGCCCGAGACGACCGTGCTCCGGGTGGGGGACTGCGTGCTTGACCTGCGGACGCGGCGGGTGACGGTCGAGGACCGCACGATCGAGCTGACGGCACGGGAGTTCGCCCTGGCCGAGACGTTCTTCCGGCACCCCGGGCAGGTCCTCAGCAGGGAGCAGCTGCTGAGCAACGTGTGGGGGTACGACTACGACCCCGGCTCCAACGTGGTGGACGTCTACGTCGGCTACCTGCGGAAGAAGCTGGGGGGCGATCGGATCGCGACGGTGCGGGGCATGGGCTATCGTCTCGAGGCCGGCTGAGGGCGGGTGCGTCGAGCCGGGTCCCCCGCTAGAATGTTTGAACGGCGAGTCAAAGAACGGAGGATCCGGATGCAGGCCGCACCCCTCGACGTCGCCGCCGTCCGGGCGGTGACCCGGCCCTTCCACGAGGCCCGCACGCTGCCCGCCGAGGCCTACCTCTCGCCCGACGTGCTGGCCTGGGAGCTCGAGGTGTTCTTCGAGCGCTCCTGGATGTGCGTCGGACGGGCGGACGATCTCCGCGAGCCCGGCGACCAGCGCGCCGTCGCCATCGGGGACGAGGGCATCCTGTTGGTTCGGGACGGCGACGGCGCGCTGGTCGCCTTCCACAACACCTGCCGCCACCGAGGGCACGAGCTGCTCCCGTGCGGGGGCGAGGCCGTCAACCGCCGCGTGATCCAGTGCCCCTACCACTCGTGGGTATACGGGCTGGACGGTGAGCTCCGGGGCGCGCCGTGGTTCGCCGATCACCCGAGCTTCGAGCGGAGCGACCCGGACAACGCTCTGCGGGCCGCCCGGGTCGAATCGTGGGGCGGCTGGGTCTTCGTGAACGCCTCGGGCGACGCCCCGCCCCTGGCGGAGCACCTGGGAAACCTTGTGGAGTTGCTCGACCCCTACGAGCTCGACCGGCTCTCCTCCGTGGAGGGCCACGACTACGAGATCGCCTCGAACTGGAAGATCGTTTCCGAGAACTACCACGAGTGCTACCACTGCACCGAGATCCACCCCGAGCTGTGCAAGGTCACCCCGCCCGACAGCGGGGTCCAGGTCGAGCCGACCGGGCTGTTCCTGGGGGGGTCGATGGAGCTCCTCGATCACGCCGAGACGATGTCGCTGACGGGCGAGAGCCGCGGAGCCCCCTTCCGCCGCCTCGACGAGAAGCTGCGCCGGGAGGTCCTCTACCTCCAGCTGATGCCGAACCTGCTGATCAGCGCCCACCCCGACTATGTCATGACCCACCGCCTGGACCCGGTCGCTCCGGACCGCACGCGCATCGAATGCCGCTGGCTGTGGGCCCCCGAGTCGCTGGAGCTCGAGGGGTTCGATCCGTCCTACGCCTCGGAGTTCTGGGACATCACGAACCGGCAGGACTGGACGGCGTGCGAGGCGGTCCAGCGCGGCGTGGCGGGCCGCGGGTTCCGGCAGGGGCCGTTCTCGGAGATGGAGGGTGGCGTCTACCAGCTCGCGGCGCTCGTGGCGCAGGGGTACCTGGCGGGGAAGGCCACGGGCCCAGTGCCCACCCTGCCGGCGAAGGCGATGGGGCTCACGGAGGGAGCGTGATGGCGGACGAGCTTCGCAACTACGTCGACGGCGAGTGGGTGGACGCGCGGGACGGCGGGAGGTTCGACGTGGTGGACCCCGCCACCGAGGAGGTCATCGCCACGGCCCCCGACTCCCAGCGGGCCGACGCGGAGGCGGCGATCTCGGCCGCCCGCAGGGCCTTCGACGCGGGCCCCTGGCCCCGGTCCGCCGAGCGCGAGCGCGAGCGCGTGCTCCTGCGGGCGGCCGAGATCGTCCGCCGCGAGGCCGAGCGCCTGGCGGAGCTCGAGACGAAGGACTCCGGCAAGCCCCTCGCCGAGTCGCGTGAGGACATCGAGGAGGCCGCCTTCATGTTCGAGTACTACGGCGGCTGGGCCACGAAGGTGATGGGCGAGATCCCGCCCGTCGGCCCGGACGCCCTCAGCCTCGTGGTGAAGGAGCCCGTCGGCGTGGCCGGCCTCATCACCCCGTGGAACTACCCCCTCCTCATGGCCGTCCAGAAGGTTGCACCGGCGCTGGCAGCCGGGTGCACCTTCGTCCTGAAGCCCGCCGAGCAAACGCCGCTCACCGCGCTGGAGCTCCCCGGCATCCTGGAGGAGGCCGGCGTCCCGCCCGGTGTGGTCAACGTGGTCGCGGGCTTCGGCCCCAGCGCCGGTGCGCCGCTCGTCGAGCATCCGGACGTGGACAAGGTCGGATTCACGGGGTCCGTCGAGGTGGGGAAGGAGATCATGCGGACGGGCGCCGACACGCTGAAGCGCGTCACGCTGGAGCTCGGCGGGAAGTCGCCGAACATCATCTTCGCCGACGCCTCGTTCGAGGAGGCGCTGGAGGGCACGGCGGCGGGCATCTTCGGCAACCAGGGCGAGATCTGCTCGGCTGGGAGCCGCATCTTCGTGGAGCGCTCGATCTACGACGACGCGCTCGAGGCACTTCGAGAGCGGGCCCGTGCCGTCCGGCTGGGGAGCGGGCTGGACGAGGGCACCACGATGGGGCCGCTCGTGAGCAGGGAGCAGCAGGAGCGTGTGCTCTCGTACATCGAGGCGGGCAGGAGCGAGGGCGCGAAGCTCGCCACCGACGAGCCGCCGGCCTTCGACAGCGGCTACTTCGTCCCTCCGACCGTCTTCTACGACGTCACGAACGACATGCGGATCGCCCGCGAGGAGATCTTCGGGCCGGTGGCGGCCGTCCTGCCGTTCGAGGACCCCGGGGAGGTCGTGCGGCTCTCCAACGACACCACCTACGGGTTGGCGGCCGCGGTCTGGACCCGTGACATCAAGAAGGCCCTGCGAACCGCGCGAGCCCTGCGGGCGGGCGTGGTGTGGATCAACGACTCCCAGCCGGCGCCGACGGAGGCGCCCTGGGGTGGCTACAAGCAGTCGGGGATCGGCCGCGAGCTCGGGCCGCAGGGTCTCGAGGACTACCTCGAGACGAAGCACATCTACGTCAACCTGGCGGAGTAGCGGCGCGCTCACGCCGGAAGGAGAGCAGCCCTCCGGCCAGGATCCCCAGCGTGGTGACGACGAGGGCGACCATCGTCGCGCGCAGGCTCACCGCGTCGGCGAGCCAGCCCATGATGGGCGGCCCGACGACGAATCCTGTGTAGCCCACCGTGGTGATCGCCCCGACGGCGAGCCCCGACGCGGGTCCGGCCTCCTCGGCCATCCCGTACGCGGCCGGGGCGGCCGAGGCGAGCGCGAGGCCGAGCCCGAGGAAGGCCAGGCTCGCCACCAGCGGGCTCTGCGTGGCCACCGCGATCAGTCCGGCCCCCAGCGACCCCAAGCCCGAAAGCAGGATCGTGCGGGCGTACCCGAGCCGGAACGAGCCCGCTCCCACGACCCTCCCGATCGTGATCGCCGCGGCGAAGGCGGCGAACCCCGCCGCGCCGGCGAGCGTGCTGGCCCCGAGCGTCTCGCGGAGGAAGATCACCGACCAGACGTCCATCGAGCCCTCGATGAAGAAGGCCGCGGCCACGACGAGCGCGGGGACGAGCAGGAAGCGGGCCCTCTTGAACACGGCCAGGGAGACGCGACCGGGCTCCCGCGGGGTGTGGGTCGCGCGCAGCCCTCCGGACCGAAGCGCGGCGATCGCGGCACCGATCTGGAGCACCACCGAGCCGAGCACGACCGCCCGGAACGAAGCGCCCGCCGTGACGGCGATCCCGGCCCCCAGCGACCCCACCACCCCGCCGGCCCCGTAGGCGGCGTGGACCCACTGGAGGACGGGAGACCGGGAGCGCTGCTCGATCTCATAGGCGGCGGCGTTCACGAAGACGTCGACCAGGCCCGTCCCGAAGCCCAGCGCCACGAAGGCGATCGGCAGCCATCCCGTGGAGGTCAGGACCATGAGGGCCGATCCGATCGCGTGCGCCACCATGGCCCAGCCGACCGTCCCGTGGCGGGGGAGCGGCTCCATGCGCGGCGCCAGGAACGTCATCACGAGGATCGCCACGAGCGACAGCAGGGTCCACCAGATGCTCACCCTGCCCGGCGTGAGGCCGTGGTGCCGGAGGAAGTCGGCGAACACTACCACCCAGGTCCCCCAGAAGGACCCGAACGCGAGGTAGGCCAGGAGCAGCGGGCTCATCCCCGCTCGGCTCCTCGCTCCCGTCCTCGCCATTGCCCCCTCCTCGATCGGTCCGTATGATATTGAATGGCCGTTCAAAGATGAAGGAGCGAGCATGGATCGTCTCGATCAGCTGATCGAGGAGCAGGAGCGGATCTTCCTCGACCGTCAGCCCGCCTCCAGGGCCCTC
>DASUTZ010000036.1:0-15059 GCA_036374295.1 Actinomycetota bacterium | reverse complement strand
CGAGACGAGGCCGTTCTGGATGTTCTTCGGGGAGCGCATGACCTCGTGGAGCACGCCGTCGATCCGGTAGCGGATGCGCACGTCCTTCTCGGCGGGCTCCACGTGGATGTCCGAGGCGCGGTCCGCAACTGCTTGGGTGATAAGGAGGTTGACGAGCTTGACGATCGGGGCCTCCTCGACGGCGGCCTCCATCGCATCGAGATCCAAGTCCTCGTCGGCGGCGCCCGCGGCCTGATGGGCGATGTCCTCGACGGACTGGTCGAGCTTCGCGTACTTGTTGATCGCCTCGTCCACGTCGGCCGCCGTGGCCACGACCGCCCGGACCTCGAAGCCGGTGATCGTGCGGATGTCGTCCAGCGCGATCACGTTCGACGGGTCGGACATCGCCACGACGAGGGTGGAGTCCTCGAACGCGATCGGGATCGCGCGGTGGCGGCGGGCCACCTGCTCGGGAACGAGCGCGACGGCGGAGGCGTCCACGCCGTGCTCGGAGAGGTCGACGAACTGGAGCCCGATCTGGTGGGCAAGCGCCTCGACGAGCTTGGTCTCGTCGACGAGGTTGAGGTCGAGGAGCACGCGGCCCAACGACCGCCCGCTCCGCTCCTGCTCCTCGTGGGCCTTGCCCAGATCGTCCTCGGTGATCAGGCCCTCGTCGACGAGGACCTCACCCAGGTCCTTGGTCTTCCTCATCGGGTCCCCTCGCTCGGCATGTCATCCCTCTCGATCGATCCCCCTCACTCATCGGGGCGATCGAAGAGGTTCTTGAACTCTCGGGCCAGGGCCACCGGATCCACCTCCCGCTCGTCCCCGGCGGGGAGGGGGAAGTGCTCGCCCGACCCCAGGGTGGGCTCCTCCTCGTCGGGAACCGGGCGGATCTCGATCTCGACCTCGGGCTCCGGCAGCGCGTCCAGATCGATGTCGAGACCGCGCTCGGGAGCGGGCTCGGCGTCGGGCTCGGGAGCGGGCTCGGCGTCGGGCTCGGGGTCGGGCTCGGGCTCGAGAGGGGCCTCCGTCTCCAGCGGCCGGAGCTTGAGCTCGGGTGGCTTCGAACCGTTCCGATGGCCGTTCCCGTCCCGGGGCGAGAGCGTGATGGGGCCCTCTCGCATGCTGGCGATCTGGATCGCGGCGGAGACAGCATCGCTCGACCCGTCGGGCTCGTGAGTCAGCGGCGCCAGCCCGGTCTCGGGATGGAGGGGGCTCCGGGGCTTCCGGCTGCCCTCCGCACGGGGGGAGGTCGCCGCCGAACCCTCTCGGAGCCTCAGCTCCTCTGCCGCCCGAAGTGAGAACTCCAGCCGGTCGAGCAGCAAGCCTGGGGTTGCCGAGGGTCCGGCGACGACGATCCCCGCGTACGGACCTCGCCGGGCGACGATCCAGAGCTCGTCGCCCACGGTCAGGAATCCGCGCTCCGGGTCGCCGATCGAGTGCATCCCCTCCCAGACGGCGCGGGCCGACTCCTCTCGGTCGGCCGGGTGCACCCCGAGCGTCAGACCGTCACGCGACATCAGCAGGCACGCGCGAACGCCGTCGATCTCGGAGAGGCGCGCGGCCAACGCCTCAAAGTCGATGGTCTCCCCAGGCATGTCACCATTCACATCGGCGGCTCCGTGCGGGACCTTGAGGGAACCAGGCCCGCGGGTCAATCAGCCGAGGTGAGAACGCCGTCGAGCGCTGCCCGCATCGCCTCCAGAGGGGGGTCCTCCCCCGTCCACAGCCGGAAGGAGAGAGCCGCCTGGCGAAGGAGCATCCCCCGGCCGTCGTGCGCGACGGCTCCGACAGCCCACGCCCGCCGCAGGAGCGGGGTCTCCCGGTAGACGAGATCCACGACCACCTGGCCCGGGCGAGGGTCGACGGCGACGTCCTCGCCGCGCCATCCCAGGGGGGTGGCGTTGAGAAGGAGATCGGCCTGGGCCTCGCCCGCCTCGACGAACGGGATGACGGTGGAGGGGCCCTCGAACAGATCGGCCACCTCGGCGCCGGCGGCGGCGCCGCGCGCGGCCACCACCAGTCGCCCGGCCAGACCCGACAGCGCCACCGCGCAGGCGCGCGCGGCGCCGCCGCCCCCGAGGACGAGCGCGGTGAGCCCGGCGAGGTCGAGGCGCGCGTCCTCCAGCAGGAACCGCCTCAGTCCCTCGGCGTCGGTGTCGTGCCCCGTGACCGATCCCTCCTCGATCAGGAGGGTGTTGACGGTGCCCGTCCTGCGCGCCGAGCGGGCCAGGTCCTGACAGAGGCCGGCGATCGCGACCTTGTGGGGGGCGGTGACGCTCGCCCCGCGAGCCCCCAGAGCCCAGAGGGAGGCGATCGCCGCGGCGGCGCGGCCGGGAGGCACCGGGAGACGCAGGTAGACGGCGGGGATCCCCAGCGTATCGAAGGCCGCCGTGTGGATCGCCGGCGAAGCGCTGTGCACCACCGGCCACCCCATGACGGCGTAGAGGGCCGTGCTCACCCCAAGCCGGCCTGCTCCCGGTACTCGAGGAACTCCTCGTAGGTCTCCGCGAAGGCGTGCTCGCCGGTCTCCGGGTCGATCAGGACATAGTAGAGCCAGTCGCCGTTGGCCGGGTTCATCGCGGCCTCGATCGAGGCCACGCCGGGGCTGGCGATCGGGCCGGGCGGCAGGCCGACGAACAGGTAGGTGTTGTACGGGCTCTCGTACTCGAGGTCGTCGAAGGTCAGGCGCTCCTTGTGCTCGGGCAGGGCGTACTGGACCGTGGCGTCGATCTCCAGGGGCATGTCCCGCTCCAGGCGGTTGTGGATCACCGCGGAGATCTTCCTGCGATCCTTGGGGACCCGGGCCTCGCGCTCGATCAGGGACGCCATCACGACCACCTCGTACGGCTCGAGACCCAGCGCCTCGGCCCGCGACCAGTCCAGGCCCGAGACCTCCTCCTCGAACTGGGCCAGCATCCGGCGCAGTACCGCCCGGGCCCGAACGCCCTCCGGGAAGTCGTAGGTCTTGGGGAAGAGGAACCCCTCCACGGTCTCGGGCCCCTCGGGGAGCCAGGGCTCGATCGCCCACTCGCCGCTCCTCGCCTCCCGGAGGAAAGCCCTGGGGCGGATGCCGAGGCCCTCGGCCAGGACCTCGGCCACCTGCTCGATCCGCAGGCCCTCGGGGACCGTCACTGAGAGCGGCAGCTTCTCGGGGGGCGGCCCGGCCTGCAGTAGGTCCAGGGCCTCGGCCAGGCGCATGTTCGTCCGCATGTTGTCGTAGGTGCCCGCCTTCAGCTCGCCCCCGATGCCCTGCAGCCTGACCGTGATCCCGAACATGAACGCGGAGCGGATCACGCCGGCCTCCTCGAGCGCGGCGCCCATCTCGGAGACGGTGGCCCCCTGGGGGATCTCGAGGGTGACCGGGCGCGAGGGCCCGGAGCCCCCGGTGGCCCAGACGTAGAAGCCGAAGGCGCCGGCCAGCAGAAGGGCCAGGACGAGGAAGAGGACGAGCAGAACCCTCAGCGCGCGCCCCCGTGCGCGGTGCGCTCCCCCCACCTGATCGAGCATCACCGCAGGATATTCGATATCGAAGCTCGTCCGCCCGTCAGCCCGCGGTGCGGTCCAGGAACGCGCGAAGGATGATGCTGGCCGCGGCCTGGTCCACGGAGCGCCTCCGGTCGGGACCGCGGGCCCCGGCGGCGGCCAGCCCCCGCTCGGCCTCGATCGTGCTCAGGCGCTCGTCCTGGAGGTGCACCGGCACGTCCAGGATCGCTCGGAGCCCGTCGGCCAGCTCCTCGGCGTGGCGAGCCGCAGGTCCCCGCTCCCCCGACAGCGAGAGGGGGTGCCCCACCACCACCACCACCGCCTCGTACCGCTCCACGAGCCGGGCCACCGCCCGGAGGTCCTGGATCCCGCCTACGACGCGGATCGTTCCCGCGGGCAGCGCCACCGTGCGGTCAGGGTCCGAGACGGCCACCCCGACCCGGGCCTTCCCTACGTCGAGGGCCAAGACCCGGCCGGGCGCCGTCATCCCCCGAGGAGCGCCAGGAGGCGGTCGGGCAGGACCCGGAGCGCCTCGTCGAGGGCGTCGGGCGATCCTCCGCCGGCGAACGCGAGGTGGTGCTTGCCGCCCGCGCCGCCTCCGACGGCGCGGGCGGCATCCTCCAGCAGCCCGGGCGCCGTCACCCCTCGATCGATCAGCTCCGGCGTCGCCGACGCCACCAGGGTCGCCTTCCTTCCATCGGCCGAGGCCAGGACCGCCGCTCCGGGCCCGCCCTGGAGGCGGTCCCGGAGCTTCAGGGCCATCTCCCGCAGCGTGCCGGGGTCCTCGTCGAGGCGCGCCACCACGAGGGAGACGCCCCCCACGTCGGCCGTCTCCCGAAGGAGCGCGTCCACGAGCTCCCCCCGCTCCTGCTGGCGGAGCTCGCCGAGCTGGCCCTCCAGCTCCTTGATGCGGGCCACGGCCCGCCTCGCCCGCTCCACGGCCTGCTGGGGGCCCTGGGCCCCCAGGATCTCGGTGAGCTCCTCAAGGAGGCGTCGCTCCGCGTGCACGTGGGCCAGCGCGTCCGGCCCGACGAGGGCCTCGACCCTGCGCAGCCCCGAGCCGATGCTTCCCTCGGAGCCGAACACCATGAGCGACACCTCGCCGGTGTGCGACACGTGGGTCCCGCCGCACAGCTCCACCGAGTAGTCGCCGATCTCCACGACCCGGACGAGGTCGCCGTACTGCTCACCGAAGAGCGCCAGAGCCCCCTGGGAGCGCGCGTACTCGAAGGTGGTCTCGTAGGCCCGCACGGAGGCGTCCTCGCCCAGCCGGGCGTTCGCGGTGGCCTCGAGCTCCTCCAGCAGATCGGGCGAGAGTCCCTCGAAGTGGGTGAAGTCAAAGCGGAGGCGCCCCGGGGCAACCAGCGACCCCGCCTGGCGCGCGTGCTCGCCCAGGAGGTGCCGGAGGGTCCAGTGGAGGACGTGCGTCCCGGTGTGGGATCGGGCGGTCGCCTCCCGTCGGGGAAGGTCGATCTGGAGGTGGGCCTCCTGGCCCGCCCGGATCTCGCCCTCGTTCACGGTCCCCCGGTGCACGATCACCTCGCCGGGCCCGGGCACGGTGTCGGCCACGGACACCACGCCCGTCTCGGTGCGGATGGCCCCCGCGTCTCCGACCTGCCCTCCCCCCTCCGCGTAGAAGGGCGTGCGGTCGAGGAGGAGCTCGATCTCCTCGCCCTCACCCCCCGCCTCGACCCGTTCGCCCTTCCGGACCAGCGCCAGCACCTTCCCCTCGGCCGCCGCCTCCGCGTAGCCGACGAACTCAGTGCGCCCGGCCGCGCGGGCCGCCTCGAGCAGCGCCCGGTCGTCGGCGCCGCCCTTCGCGGCCCGGCGGGCCCGCGTCCGCTGCTCCTCCATCAGGCGCTGGAACGCGGCCTCGTCCACCTCGAGCCCGTGCTCTCGGGCCAGCTCTTGGGTGAGCTCGATCGGGAACCCGTAGGTGTCGTGGTACAGGAACGCCGCCTCCCCGGGGAATGCCCGCTCTCCGGCCTCGCGGGCCCGCTCGGCCTCGCGCTCGAACAGCTCCATGCCCTGCGCGAGCGTCCGGGCGAACTGCTCCTCCTCCGAGGAGACCACCTGGAGGACGAACGCCCGCCGCTCCACGAGTTCGGGGTAGGCGTCGCCCAGCATCTCGACGGTCCGCTCCACCAGCGGGCGGAGGACCACGCCCTCCACGCCCAGCCGGCGAGCGTGCGACACGACGCGGCGAAGCATGCGGCGGAGGACGTACCCGCGCCCCTCGTTCGACGGGACGACCCCGTCGGCGATCAGGAACGTCGTGGCGCGCCCGTGCTCGGCCAGGATCCGCAGGGAGACGTCCTCGGTCTCATCGACCCCGTAGCGGCGGTCGGCCAGCCGCTCCGCCTCCTCGAGGAGGGGACGCAGCAGGTCCGTCTCGAACGCGGACCCGGCCTCCTGCAGGACCAGGGCCATCCGCTCCAGCCCCATCCCGGTGTCGATGTTCTTCCGTGGCAGGTCGCCGGCGACCTCGATGTCCGCGTCGCACTCGTTCTGCATGAAGACGAGGTTCCAGATCTCGAGATACCGGTCCTCGTCGGCCTCCGGCCCGCCCTCCGTGCCGTGCTCCGGCCCCCGATCCACGTAGAGCTCCGAGCAGGGCCCGCAGGGACCGGCCACGCCCATGTCCCAGAAGTTGTCGGCCCTCCCCCGCCGCACGACCCGGTCGGCGGGTAGGTAGGCCTTCCAGATCTCCTCGGCGTCGTCGTCGGTCTCGTAGACGGTGGCCCAGAGGCGGTCGGGGTCGATTTCGAACCCCTCGGTGACGAGGTCCCAGGCCAGGCGGACGGCCTCCTCCTTGAAGTAGTCGCCGAACGAGAAGTTGCCGAGCATCTCGAAGAACGTGAGGTGGCGATCCGTGTGCCCCACGAGCTCGATGTCGGTCGTGCGGAACGACTTCTGCGCGCTGGCCGCGCGAGGGTACGGGGGTTCCTGCTCCCCGAGGAAGTACGGCTTGAACTGGACCATGCCCGCGGTGGTCAGCAGGAGCGTGGGGTCGTTCGGGATCAGCGACGAGGAGGGCACGATCGTGTGGTCGCGCTCCTCGAAGTGCCGCAGGAAGCGGCGACGGATCTCGGCGCCTTCCATGCGGCAAGTCTAGCGGGGGCTACTCCTGGATCGAGGAGCGGATCTCGGCCTCGACCCGGCGCATCTCCTCGCGCCCCTCGTCGAGGGCGGTCCGAAGCAGACGCCCCAGGTCGCGCGCCGTATCGCCGACCTGCGCGCCGATGGCGGCCGGCGAGAGACGCTCCTGCTGCCGCCTCATCCAACGGGAGAGCATCACCGCGGCCGTCACCCCCGCCCCCAGGCCCATGGCCAGCCAGAAGATCCGCTTCATCACGACCCTCGGAGGCGCCGGAAGGCCCTTGAGGCACCCGCGCCGAGCGCGATCGCCTTCACCAGCGGGCTCGAGATCGCCCGCTCGACGACCGAGGTGAGACGCTCCGCCGACTTCGTGATGCTCGCGGCGGAGACGACGATGTCGTCCACGCGGTCAAGCTCGCGGTTCACGCCCTTGACCGAGGTGGTGACCTCACCGAGCAGGGGGACCGTCTCGCTGCGGATCCCGTCGATCAGGATCTTCGTGCTCTCCAGCACGCGCACGAGCTGGACGAGCACGAGGGCGAGGAAGACGACGAGGACCGCCCAGAAGACGGCCAAGACGATCAGGGCCCAGTCACCCGCAGACATGTCGCTCCTTCGTCGGGTCGCCACATCATACCCGTGGAGGGCGGAGCCACCGAAACGCTACTCGTCGAGGAAGCCGCCCTCGACGCCTTCCGGGAGGTAGCGCTGGCTCTCGGCTCCCTCTGGGTCGCTCGGAGGGTAGGCGTAGCCCTCGCCGTGGCCCAGGTCCCTGGCCCCGGCGTAGTGCGCGTCCCGGAGATGGGTGGGCACCCGGCCGGCTCTTCGCTGAGCCTCGTCCGCCTTTCCGATCGCGCGGATCACGGCGTTGGACTTGGGGGCCCTGGCCAGATAGGCGGCGGCGTGAGCCAGGTTGAGGCGGACCTCCGGGAGGCCGACGAACTCGACCGCCTGCGCGGCGGCCACCGCGATCTGCAGGGCGAGGGGGTCCGCCAGGCCCACGTCCTCGGAGGCGAAGATGACCATGCGGCGGGCGATGAATCGAGGGTCCTCCCCCGCCTCCAGCATCCGGGCCAGCCAGAAGAGCGAGGCGTCTGCGTCCGAGCCCCGCATCGACTTGATGAAGGCCGAGGTCACGTCGTAGTGCTCGTCGCGGTCGTAGACGAGGCCTCGGCGCTGGACGACGTCCTCGGCGATCTCCCGCGTGACGGGACGGCCGGCGGCGACGCGCGCCGCTGCCTCGAGGCCCGCCAGGGCCAGGCGCGCGTCGCCGCCGGCCGTCTCCGCCAGATAGGCCAGCGCCTCGTCCTCGACCTTCGTCCCGGGGAGCCCTCGCTCGTCGGCGAGCGCCCGCTCCAGGATCGTGCGCACCTCTTCGTCGGTCAGGGGCTCGAGCCGGAGCAGCAGCGACCTGCTCAGCAGGGGGGAGACGAGCGAGAAGTAGGGGTTCTCGGTGGTGGCCCCGATGAAGGTGACGTCCCCGGCCTCGACGCCCGGCAGCAGAACATCCTGCTGGGCCTTCGACCAGCGGTGCACCTCGTCCACGAAGAGCACGGTCTGGAGCATCCCGCCCCGCGCGGAGTCCAGCACCTTGCGCGCATCGGCCACGCCCGACGACACCGCCGACAGCTGGACCAGCTCGGCCCCCACCGCCTTCGCCAGGAGGTGGGCCAGGGTGGTCTTCCCCGTCCCGGCCGGCCCCCAGAGCACGATCGATGGGAGGTGGTCGGCCCCCACCAGCGCGGCCAGCGCCTTCCCCTCGCCGAGGAGGTGCCGCTGCCCGACGACCTCGTCCAGGGATCGGGGGCGGATCCGGGATGCCAGGGGCTCGGGGGCCACGGCCCCATCATAGGGATGCGGATGAGGCGACTCGTGCTCTCGATGGGCCTGCTCTCGCAGGTGGGTGCCCTCCCGCCCGGTTCAGAGAACCCCTCTCGGGGCTCAGCACCCCTGGCGGAGCCAGGCTCCCCTCTTCATGGTGTTGGCTCAACGAGATCAGGAGCCGTATCTCATCCGCACCCCTACCTTACACCCGTGGAGCGAAGAGACGGCGAGATCATGGGTCCGCCCGCGGCGCGAGCGCCGGGCTCATCGTGAGCACCTGCACGGGCCCAGGCCGCCGGCGTGCCGCCGGTCAGGGAGCCTCGGGTCGCCCCCGGAGACGGAGGCCGAGCTCCCGCAGCTGGGCCTCGGACACTGGGGCCGGCGCCCCTGTGAGCAGGTCGGCCCCGGACTGGGTCTTGGGGAAGGCGATCACGTCGCGGATGTTCTCCATCCCCGCGAGCAGCATGACCATGCGGTCCAGGCCGAAGGCGATCCCCCCGTGGGGCGGGACGCCGTAGCGGAAGGCCTCCAGGAGGAAGCCGAACCGCTCCTCTGCCTCCTCCCGGGACATCCCCAGGGCGTCGAACACCTTCCGCTGGATCTCGGGGCGGTGGATCCGGATGCTGCCGCCCCCGAGCTCCCAACCGTTGAGCACGACGTCGTAGGCGCGGGCCTTCGCGGAGGCGGGCTCCAGGTCGTCGGTCGCGGGCGACGTGAAGGGGTGGTGCACGGACACCCACCGCTCTTCCTCCTCGCTCCACTCGAACAGGGGCGGCTCCGTGATCCAGAGGAACACCCACTCGCCCTCGGGGATCAACCGGAGGCGGTCCGCCATGAGCCGGCGCATCCCGTCGAGCACGGTGCCTGCACGGGCCTCGGTGTCGGCCACGAGGAGGATGAGGTCGCCCTCCCCTGCCCCGGTCGCCGAGCGCGCGGCGGCCAGCTCCTCCCCGGAGAGGAGCTTCGCCACCGGGGACTTGACCTCGCCCTCGGCGAGAGCGATCCAGACCAGGCCCCCGGCGCCGCGGGCCTGGGCCTCGACCACAAGCTGATCCAGGTCCTTCCGCGACCAGCCCGCGGCGCCGGGGGCCGCGAGCCCCTTGACGAGGCCCCCCTCCTCCACCACCGTGCGGAAGGCGTTGAACCCGCTCTCCCGAAACGCCTCGGTGAGGTCGGCCAGCTCCATCCCGTAGCGGAGGTCGGGCTTGTCGGTCCCGAACCGACGCATCGACTCGTCGTAGGTGAGCCTGGGGAACCGCGTGGCGACCGTCACCCCCAGGACCTCCTCCCACACCTCCGCCAGCAGCCCCTCCACGAGCTCCTGGACCTGGGCCTCGTCGGTGAACGAAAGCTCCACGTCGAGCTGGGTGAACTCGGGCTGGCGGTCGGCCCGGAGGTCCTCGTCCCGGAAGCAGCGGACGATCTGATAGTAGCGGTCCAGCCCCGAGACCATGAGGATCTGCTTGAAGAGCTGGGGCGACTGTGGGAGGGCGTAGAACGAGCCCGGCTGGAGCCTGGAGGGCACGAGGAAGTCGCGGGCCCCCTCGGGCGTCGACCTGGTCAGCATCGGTGTCTCGACCTCAACGAACCCGTTCCGCTCCATGTAGCCCCGGATCGCGTGGGCCGCCGCGTGGCGCACTCGGAGGACGCGGGTCATCTGGGGGCGCCGGAGGTCGAGGTAGCGGTGACGCAGGCGGAGGGCCTCGTCGGCGGTGATCCGGTCCTCGACCGGGAACGGCGGGGTCTCGGCCTCGCTCAGCACCTCGATCGCCTCGGCGGCCACCTCCACCTGGCCGGTGGGCAGGTCCGGGTTGACGGTGCCCTCCGGGCGGGGCCGCACGACGCCCACGGCCCGCACCACGCTCTCGGTCTTGAGGCGCTGGGCCGCCTCGTGGGCACGAGGGGCCTCCTGGGGATGGACCACGACCTGGATCTCTCCCTCCCGATCTCGGAGGTCCACGAAGATCACGCCGCCGTGGTCCCGGGTCGTGGAGATCCAGCCGCAGAGTGCCACCTGCTCGCCGGCGTGCTCCAGACCGAGACCGCCGCACATGTGCGTCCTCATCGGGAGGTCAGCCACGAGGCCACACCCTCCGTCTTGACTCGCTCCTGCTCCCCGGTCTCCATGTCGCGCATCGTGACCTCGCCGGCGGCCAGCTCGTCGTCGCCCAGGATCGCCGCGTAGGCCGCCCCGGCCCGGTCGGCCATCTTCAGCTGGGCCCCGAGCGGGCGGGGTTCGAGGGCGTGCTCGGCCGGGATCCCCTCGTCGCGGAGGGCCCGGGCCAGCGCGCGTCCCTCCCGCCCGGCCTCGTCGCCGAGCGCGACGACGAACACCGTGGTGCCGGGCGTCTCCGGGGGGACCAGGCCCGCTCGCTCCATCGCCAGGAGGACCCGCTCCAGTCCCAGGCCGAAGCCGATCCCCGGCGTTGCCGGCCCCCCGATCGCCTCGGCCAGCCCGTCGTACCGCCCTCCCCCGCACAGCGTGGACTGGGTCGGCCCGAGGTCCGGGCTCACGAACTCGAACGCGGTCCGTGTGTAGTAGTCGAGGCCCCGCACGAGCCTGGGGTCAAGGGCGTGCTCGATCCCCTGCTCGTCGAGCCGCTCGAGGACGGCCTCGAAGTGCTCCCGGCAGGCCTGGTCGAGGAAGTCGAGGATGCTCGGTGCCTCGGCGGTCGCCTCTCGGCACGAGGGCACCTTGCAGTCCAGCACCCGGAGGGGGTTCTCCTCCATCCGCTCGCGGCAGTCGGCGGAGAGCCGGTCGCGCCGCTCCCGGAGGAAGGCTAGCAGGGCCTCGCGGTAGGCGGGACGGCAAACCGGATCCCCGATCGAGTTCACCCGCAGCTCGAACGAGAGCCCCCACCGGGAGAGGAAGCGGTGCCCGACCGCGATCACCTCGGCGTCCGCGTCCGGGGCCGGCGTGCCGATGACCTCGATCCCGAACTGCGTGTGCTGGCGCATGCGGCCCGCCTGGGGACGCTCGTGGCGGAACATCGGCGCGACGTAGTAGCCCTTGAAGGGGGTGGGCAGCCCCTGCCGGTTCCCCAGGTACGCCCGGACGACGCCCGTGGTGCCCTCGGGCCGGAGGGTCAGCGAGCGACCGCCCTTGTCCTGGAACGTGTACATCTCCTTGGTGACGATGTCGGTGGTCTCGCCCACACCTCGGGCGAACAGCTCGGTGTGCTCGAAGGTGGGCGTCTCGACCCGCCGGTACCCGAACGCCCGCGCCAGGCGCGCGGCCTCCGAGGCCAACACCTCGAGGCGGTCGGAGGTCGGCGGCAGCAGGTCCTGGGTGCCGCGCGGAGGGGCGAACCGCTCGCTCACACCAGCGCCCTGAGCCACTCGTTCCGGGCCCGCTCCCGCCCCACGGTGGTCTGGGGCCCGTGCCCCGGGTAGACGTCCAGGTCGTCCCGGAGCGTGAGGAACCAGCGCAGGCTCTCGAACATGTCCCGGGAGCTCGAGTTGGGGAAGTCGTGCCGCCCGATCGTGTCGCGGAACACGAGGTCTCCCGAGAAGAGGAACCCGTCGGTCACGTAGCAGACGCTGCCGGGCGTGTGCCCGGGAGTGTGACGGACTCGGATCCGGAAGCCCGCGAACTCCAGGACGTCGCCATCCTTCACCGTGCGGACCTCCTCGGGCCGGTACCGGTCCGGGACCGGCATCCCGGCACCCCAGGCGCCCTGGTCGGTCAGCGCCAGCTCGTCGGCCTCGTGGATGTAGAGGGGGATGTCGGGCCCGCAGACGGCGGGCACCGAGGCGATGTGGTCGGCATGCCCGTGCGTGGCCAGGACCGCCACGATGCGGCGTCCGGCGCGCTCCACCATGTCGCGGACCTGCTCGGGCTGGAAGCCCGGGTCCACAACCACTGTCTCTTCGGAGCCGTCGGCCGAGACAGCCCAGCAGTTCGTCTGGAAGGGGTTGTCGAAGCGCACGTCGAGGAACATCCGGCTCATCGTAGTGGATACGCGAGGACGCTCAGGCCTCGAGGACGAGCGTGACAGGCCCGTCGTTGACCAGCTCGATCTCCATGTGGGCGCCGAACACGCCACGATGCACGGTGAGGCCATGGCCCTCGAGGGCGCGGCAGAGGGCCTCCACGTGCCCCTCGGCCACCTCGGGCGGCGCGGCCCCGACCCAGGACGGCCGCCGGCCCTTCCGCGTGTCGCCGTACAGAGTGAAGTTAGGGGCGACGAGGACCTGGCCCGAGACCTCGTCCAGCGATCGGTTCATCCTGCCCTTCTCGTCCTCGAACACCCGCAGGCCGGCGATCTTCGCGGCGAGGCCGGGGGTCTGGGAGCCGTCGTCCTCGGCTCCCACGCCCGCCAGCAGCAGGAGCCCGCCGCCGCAGGAGGCCACGGTCTCGCCCCCCACGCGGACCTCGGCCCGGGCCACCCGCTGGAGGACGATCCTCAGCCGGGGACCTCGCGGTAGGCGTCGAACACGGCGTCCACCTTCTTGATCGCGCGGAGGACGCTCTCCAGGTGGGCGATATCGGCGAGCTCGAACGTGAACCGGAACGTGGCCACGCGGTCCTTCCCCACCCCGGAGGAGGCCGAGATGATATTGACCTGCTGCTCGGAGAGCGCCGTGGCGATGTCTCCGAGCAGCTTCTTCCGGTCCAGGGCCTCGACCATGATCGAGACGATGAATGAGGTTGGCTTCCCGGTGCGCCAGGAGACCTCGATGAACCGGTCCCGCTGGCTCTCCAGGGCCTTGGCGTTCGGACAGTCGGCTCGGTGGACGGATACGCCCTGGCCGCGCGTCACGAACCCCATGATCTCGTCGCCCGGCACCGGCGTGCAGCACCGAGCCAGCTTCACCCAGACGTCCGAGGACCCCTGGACGACCACCGCCCCGCCCGCGTCCTGCTTCCCGATCGCCACCGGGCGGGCCGGCGGAACGTCGGCCTCCTCCTCGTCCTCCTGGGTGACGATCCGCTCCAGCCGCACCACGATCGACTTCGGAGAGACGTGCCCCTCGCCGATCGCCACCAGCAGCGAGTCGAGGTCCGCGTAGTTGAGGCCCTCGGCCAGGTCGGCCAGCACCTGCTCGGTGGTGAGCCGCTTCAAAGGGAGGCCCTGGCGGCGCAGCTCGCGCTGGAGCAAGTCCCTGCCCGTCTCCATGGCGTCCTCGCGACGCTCCCGGGAGAACCACTGCCGGATCTTGTTGCGGGCCCGGGGCGACTTCACCACCCTGAGCCAGTCGCGCGAGGGACCCGCGTCGCCCGCCTTCGAGGTGAGCACCTCCACCGTGTCGCCCGTCCGCAGCGCGTAGTCGAGCGGCACGAGCTTGCCGTTCACCTTCGCCCCCATGCAGCGGTGGCCGACCTCCGTGTGGATGTTGTAGGCGAAGTCGATCGGAGTGGCGCCGGCCGGCAGGTCGATCACGTCGCCCTTCGGCGTGAAGACGAAGATCTGGTCCTCGTAGAGATCGATCCGCAGGGACTCCATGAAGTCCTTCGGGTCCTGCGTCTCCTGCTGCCACTCCATGATCTGGCGGAGCCACGCCAGATCGGTCTCGTCGCGCTTCCCCTTCTTCCCCTCCTTGTACTGCCAGTGCGCGGCGATCCCGAATTCGGCGGTCTTGTGCATCTGCTCGGTGCGGATCTGCACCTCGAGGGGCTTGCCTCCGGGCCCGATCACGACCGTATGCAGGGACTGGTACATGTTGAACTTGGGCATCGCCACGTAGTCCTTGAAGCGACCGGGGACGGGCTTCCACATCGAGTGGACGGCACCCAACGCCGCGTAGCAGTCCTTGACCGTGTCGCAGAGGACGCGGATGCCGAGGAGATCGTAGATCTCGCTGAACTCCTTGCCCCGCAAGACCATCTTCTCGTAGACCCCGTAGAGGTGCTTGGGGCGGCCCGTGACCTCGGCCTTGATCTTCAGCTTCTTGAGGTGCTTCCCGATCGAGGCCCGGGCCTCCTCGAGCTGGGATTCGCGCTCGTCCTCGGCCTTCCCCACGAGGTTGCTGATCTCCTCGAAACGACGGGGGTGGAGGGTGGCGAAGGCCAGGTCCTCGAGCTCCCACCTGATCGAGTAGATGCCGAGCCGGTGCGCGAGGGGCGCGTAGATCTCCAGGGTCTCGGTGGCCTTCTGTCGCTGCTTCTCGGGGCGCAGGGCCTTCAGCGTGCGCATGTTGTGGAGGCGGTCGGCCAGCTTGATGATCAGCACCCGGATGTCGCGGGCCATGGCCACGATCATCTTCCGGACGTTCTCCGCCTGGTGCTGCTCGCGGGTTCGGAGGGGGATCTTGTCCAGCTTCGTGACCCCGTCCACCAGCGCGGCCACGTCGGCCCCGAACTCCCGCTCCACCTCCTCGAGGGTGACGCTCGTGTCCTCGACGACGTCGTGGAGGATCCCCGCCACCAGCGTGGTCGTGTCCATCCCCAGGTCGGCCAGGACGTGAGTCACGCCGAGCGGGTGCTCGATGAAGGCCTCGCCGGACTTTCGGAGCTGGCCATGGTGGGCGCGCTCGGCTACCTCGTAGGCGCGCTCGATCAGCCGGATGTCGGCCTTCTGGTTGATCGCCCGCACCTTCCTGAGGAGCCCGTCGAACCCCTCGGCTCGATCGGGATGGCTCGACACGAAGGGAAGGCGCGCCAGGAGGCCGCTCCGTCGCTCCGGTGCGCGAACGTCCTCCACGAGTGCACCCCTCTCCTGACCTCC